>CALXBS010000046.1 GCA_944386605.1 uncultured Clostridia bacterium
ATTTGCAACAGCAATTACTCTACATTGTGACATTTTCATCTCCTCCTTTCTTTTTATATTTAGCCATCTTAAATAAAATGGCTATGTACTGCCTTTCAAGGCACAAAAAAAGAACTGATATTTTACTACCAGTTCAAAATATGTTATATGTTATTTATTTCTTATCTACTAACCTTAATAATAATTCATCAACAGGAGATGTATCTTCTTTTTCTCTTAATAATTTATTTCTTAATTCAACTAATCCATTCACAAGCATTCCATATTCTATATTATCAACTTTTAATTTTATTTTTTTCATTTTTATCACACTCTCATTTCATATAAATATGATACTATATTTTTTTAGCAAATGAAAATGTGTAACAACTATTTTCTTGTTTCAAGGGCGATTTTTTTTAGGGGGTTGCAATGACGTAATCACCATTCTAATTCCCATCATAAATATCATTAAATTTGCTATATTTTTATCTATTTTGAATGATTTTAGGCTTTTTTCATCAAAAATGTGCAAGATCAAAAATCAAGAAAAGCCTTTATTTATAAGGTTTTTGCTAGGGGTTGCAATAAATCGTAATCAACCAACTCACTATTGTTTTATGTAAATTTTTATCGGTATTTTCGTCCATTATCTTTCACTCCTTCTACTATTTTTTCTTAAATCAATAATATCAGATTCTTTCTCTCCTGTACCAATCATTATAACGGGTACTTGCGTTTCTTTCTCAACTTTTTCAATAAATTCTTTTACCTTTATAGGTAATTTTTGATAATCAGTACATTGATATGCATTCCCATCAATATATTGAGCAAAATTTAAAATTATTCCAGTTGGTTTATTTATCATACAGTTATATTTTAGTCTACTAAAGCTCATTTCAAAAACTCTTCTTTTCTTTTTTGTTATAGTAGTATATTCTTCCAAAATTCCATTATATCCACATCTTCTTGAAACTTCTTCCCAAGTAATTTCCTTACTATCAGCATAATCTCCGCTATATATATTACCCATTTCAGTTTCATTGCTGATTCTTATTGGATAAGGTCTTATAACCATATAAATATCTTTTACTTTAAATGGACTACATCCGGCGTCTGCAATCAATTGACTAGCACTACACATTCTACTTGTTACATTTGGATAATTAAGCCCATAATTAATATCTAAATCTTGTCCTTGTGCTCCTTCAATTAAAATATCATCTGATGTTTCATTTAATAATACTGCTGTATCTGTGATTTCAATTATATCTTTAAACTTGTTATTAATTGATTCAAAATATTCTTCTGCTAATATAACGTTTTTATCTCTCATTATTTTATCAGCATAGGCAGCTCCACATCCTTTAAAAGTAGAACCACTTTTAATATTATTTTTTTCTATTTGTCTATGTTTTTCTTGAATAATCATAGCTCTAGGATTTATATAAATTTTTCTATTTCCAATTAGGTTCTTATATTTATTAATTTCATCGAATAATATTTCAGGAGTTATAATTGCTCCAGCATTAATTACTAGTTTAGTTTTTGGGTTTATTAAGGCCATTGGTAAATGACTGACAATTATTTTTTTACCTTCATCACTCACATAAGTATGCCCTGCATTACTAGACCAATTATTTGTTGATATAGCAAAATTATCCTTTTTAGCTAGATAACCACAAATCTTGCCTTTACCTGAACTACCAGCTTGTCCATCAATTACTATCGTTATATTTTTTTCTAAATCTTCTATTTTTTTATATAATAAATTCCAATCCTTATCAAAATCAAAATATGCTTTTATTTTTTTCCCCTCCAAAATTAATGGTAACCAGTATTTATCATCTGAAAACATATTGTTATATGGAATTTCATCTATATTAAACCACTTCGGAGCCATCTCTTCAGTTTCAGAAGGTTCACCCTCCCAATCATATACCATATATAAATGAAATATTATGTTCTGCTTATTTTCCTTATAATATTCATCAAATTCTATTAATCCAACTTTTTCATATTTAAGAGGAATAACATTTATTTCTTCCTTTGTTTCTCTAATCATCGCTTCTTCTGGTGTTTCATTCTTTTCTAATTTCCCACCAACACCATTATATTTTCCTTCTCCAAATCCTCTTTTTTTCATTGCCAATAGTATTTGATTATCTTTTTTTAATAAACATAAAGTAGTTTCTAACATATTCAGTTCACCTCTTTTTCTATGTTTTATGAATTTACATTAGGAGTTTCAATGTCGTAATCACCACTCAAATTCCTCTAGTAAATTTATCTAAAATTAGTATATTTTTATGAGTTTTGAATGATTTTTGCTCTTTTTTAATAAAAATATACAAGATTTAATTTTGCGTTTTCCCTTTATTTATAGGTTTTTCTTAAGGGGCTAAATAAATCATAATCAATCAGTTGATTACACTTTTATGCAACCCCTATCATTATTTTCACTCATTTTCTTCGCCTTCTTCATTCTGACTAGCTAACTCAAACATTTCTTTCTCATCTTTAATAATCTTTATTAATTCTTCCTTAGTTGGTAAATATGTTAAATACTTAGAAGCATATACATTTTTAACATCATCACCTAATGTCATTTCAACAACAGCATCATCTTTATCAGCACATAATAATATTCCAATAGGTTCATTTTCACCATCAATCATTTGTGTTTTTTTATAATAATTAACATACATCTGCATTTGTCCAATATCTTGATGAGTTAATTTTCCAATTTTCAAATCTATTATAACAAAACACTTAGCTAACCTATTATAAAAAATCAAATCTGGGTAATAATATTCTGCACCTATTTTTATTCTTTGCTGGCTAGCAACATAAGAAAAGCCTCTACCAAGTTCAAGCAAGAATTCTGTTAAATGTGAAAGTAATGCTTTTTCTAAATCAGTTTCTAAATAATTCTTGTTTTCTTTTAAACCAGCGAATTCAAATATATAAGGGCTTTTTAATAATTCATTTGGTTGTTTTTCAATTAAACCTTTTTTTGACTCATCTATTATTTTATTTTTGTCGGGTGATACTAAATATCTATCATATAATTTGGTATTGATTTGTCTTCTTAACTCCCTACAACCCCAATTAGATTTTAATGATTCTTGTTCATAAAAATCTCTTTCTTCTTTTCTGTCAATTCTTATTAATTCTTGAAAATGTGCCCAAGACAATTCGGTCGACACTGTCGACCATATTGGGTAATATTCATAAAATCTACGCATTCTTCTTATACTAACTGGCGAAAATCCACTTCCAAATTCATTAGTTAATTTAACAGATAAAACATCAATTATTTTTTTGCCATAACTTGCCTTTGTACTATTTTCAGATAATTCATAGGTAATTTTACCCACATACCAATAAACCTCTGTCATAGTTGTATCAATATGCTTGTACATTTTTTCTCTTGCAGTTATTATTTTATTTCGAATATCTTGATAAATACTTTCAACATTTATTAATTCATTCTTACTATTTACTATCATATTATTTTGTTTTTTCACTATTATCGCCTTCTTTCTTACTTTTATTAAGGAGAGTTGCCATGTCGTAATCACCTCTTAAATTCCCCTAATAAAAATCAATAAATTACGCTTATTTTTTATGCTTTTTGAGTGATTTTTTCTATTTTTTAATCAAAGTATGTAAGATCAAAATTCATGCTTTTCCTTTATTTATAAAGGTTTCCTTGGGGGTTGCAATAAATCATAATCAACCAGTTAATATTATTTGTATAATTTCATTGAATTTTTAATTGCCTTCTTTTGTATTACATTCGAAATTGATCAATTCTTTTAGATAAGAAATATCTTCATTATCTAAATTTAATGTTATTATTTCTTCTTTACTCAATAATTTTAACTCAATAATTTCATTATCAATTTTTCCTCTTTGATTATTATAGTAATTTATTAATTCATATGATGAAAAATTTAATATACCAATATAAACTATCCCGTAATTTCTTCCAGGATTTGGAATTTTTAAATATTTCATTTTATACATTTTAATATGTTCTGGGTTATATAAATCTAAGTTCATTTCTTCACTTAATTCTCTTTTTAAACACACTTCCGGGTTAAAAGCTTCATATTCTATGTCACTTTCTTCGATTATACCACCAATAATATTAATTCTACCATGGTTATTTTTTACAACAACATACTTATCATCAATTGTCTTAAACAATACTGAAACAAACAAACTTCTTACATCTAAATCGTTATTATTTTTAGAATAAATTAAACATGAAAATTTCGTCTTACCTATTTCAATAGTATTATTATCTAAATCAAAATTTGTTACTGATATAAGCTCGCCATCCCAAAATCCATCTTTTCCTTTAATAAATGAATTCCAACTTTTTTGTACTTTAATTTCTTGTTCACTACTTAATTTGATTTCAAAAGGAATTTTTTTCTTTATCGTTGGAATATCATCTATTCTAATTAACATTATGAATCACCCCAAAATTATCTATATAAATTTTCTAATACCTTAACTAAGCAATCAATCTCTGTTAAAAGAAATGATCCTATTAAAAATATGCAAAATATTAAATCGTGTAAAAAACTATAAATAAAGGATTTGTAAAAGAAGTTAAATAAATTGTAATTAACCAGTTTATGTTTATCATATTTTGGTTTTCCTTTATTTAACAACTTTACTTTCTATCTTTATTTCCACCATTTGGGCATAAGATCTTCTAAACAAACAATACTTTTATCTTCTAAATTGGTTAATATTTGCATACCTTTATTGTTATCAGATAATTGTAACATTAACTCTCTACATGCACCACACGGCATCATAATATTATCATTATGACTTCCAATACACACTAATTTGGTGATTTCTTCTTCACCATTAGTAATCATATTACCAATTGCATTTCTCTCGGCACAAAACCCTAAAGAACATGCTGTATCTATGCACACTCCAGTATAAATATGCCCCTTTTTAGTTAAAATGGCAGCAGCAACGCCTCCTGCCTCTACACTATCTGATATTGTTCTTCTATTTAGCACTTCTTTACATTTTTTATACAGTTCATTCCATATATCCGTTAATTCATATAAATATTGAATATGAATAGCATATACTCCCATTTTTTTTATTGCTTCCTTATAACCATTTAAATCATAAATTCTACCAACTGCTTCTTGATATTTATTAGTACTAGAAGTGGTATATTTCGTTCCTTCTAACATTAGCAATTCTTCCACAGTATCATAATGATTAATTTCTTTTACTTTACAAACTATTTTTCTATTAACTGAGTTGGTAAACTCAATTAATTCTCCAGGTTTCATTTTATCATAGTGATAATTGCCTGTATTTGCTCTTATCTCAACTCTTTTGCTTTGATTCATGATTGCTTCAAAAGCTCTATCATTTAAATCCAATTCATACACCATTTAATTGCTCCTTTTAACGATCTATACATAAAAAACTTTATATATTCATTATTTTCTTTTAGCATTTTTTAACTTTTTTCTATACAATAACAATATTATATCATACTTATACCGATTTATAAAGTTAAGAACCTTAAAATATTTATATTTTCCTAAATACTCTTACTTTATTAAAAATAAATAGCACTCTTTTTAAACATACTGAGTGCTATCAGATTTATTTTAATTTTCCATAATACATATACTAAATATTCCATTTTTATTGATTAATTCCTCGTATTTTCCGCTTTCTTCTATATTTCCCTTATTTAATACAATAATTCTATCACAATTTTTTAAAGTACTTAATCGATAGGCTATAGAAATAATGGTTGTGTTATTTTCTTTTTTTATTTTTATCTCCATTTTTTACAACTTCTTCTAGTGTTACATAGCCATTATTTTTTTCAACAATTTTTAAATTTTATTATAATTATTCATTTTCTATCATTTCCTTTCTAACTAAGATTTCAACATTTATTCGTTAAAAAGTAAATATTTTATCTAAAAAATGTTTAAATATTATTAATATCATCTATTACACTATTTATAGTATTTTCTATATTGTTTATATCTTCCTTTAATAATTTACCAAATAAAATTAACTTCTGTTTCTGATGTTTTTTTATTTTATCATAACTTATACGCAAAGCAAATAATTTACATAATTTTTGTCTATTTTTCATCTTCCACTTTCGCATATTGTGGCAAATTACTAGGAATATTACATTCATTTAATGGAATTCCTTTATCATCTAAAATTTTCATAAGAGCAACTGATAGTGCTGCATTTTGCATTAACCTTTTTCTCATCTCAATAATTGCATGTGGATTATTTACATCTATATCATCAATTTTTTGAATTCTTTTTCTAAACATCCTTCTCCATTCCTCAATGTTCCACTGACCGTTATATTCTCCCCAAAGATATTCTTCTAATTTTCTAGAAGCAATAATTACCTCTTTTATTTGCTCTTCTTCTGCCGTTAATAATTCATTATCTAAATTTCTCATTGATATTTCCACTCTCCATTTTCCTTTAGTTTCTTCTGCTTCATTCTTCTACATATCTCTTATAAAAAAATAACAACAATTTTAATATTTCTTGATCATAAATTTTTTTAGACTCTTCAAAATACAAAATTTCATTTCTTAATCTAGGTAATTGCTCTATAATTTCTTGCAACGCAACATGATGTTCTAAACATCTTTTCCATCGATTCATTCCTAGCCAAGCCAGTTTATCTGCGTCTTTTATCACTAGTCCTTCTTTGCTGCTAGGAACCATATTCCATTTATGGTTTTTAATTGCAAGATAGCATTTTTGAATCAAAGATTCCTCATATCCAAGTTCTTTCATAGCCTCTTTTAGCATATCAGCTGATAATTTTTCATGTCCTTCTTTTCTCCTTACTCTTCCCACATCATGCCAATAAGCAGAAATAATACAAACCTCTTTATCTAGGTCTTCTTTTAAAGTGTCTAGTAATTTTTTTGTATACAAAACTACATCCTCAACATGTCCCATATCATGTTCAGGATCTTGTATTCTTTGCATATATTTTTTAGCAATCCCAATTAACTCTTTATGTTTTTCCTCTATTAATTCTATCTCTTTTCTATCCATAACCTTTCTCCTATTATATTCCCATTTATTATATCATACCCTTCTTTATTTTTAGATAGTTTTTGACAAATTCATTAAAAAAATGGATATTTCTATCCATTTTCTATATCCATTTTCTATTTTTCTTTTGTCTCTTCATCAATCCACTTGATATATTCTTTGCTACAACTATCAAGATCAAAGACTGCAAATTCAAAGCAATTATAACTATGAATTTTTAAAATCGTTTGGTAAATTTCTTTTACTAAACCTTTTCTACTTTTTATAAACATAAGATATTCTTTGGAACTTTCTCTGTTTCCTTTCCAATTCCAATAACTATCACTTTGTATTACTTGACAACTGCATGCTAAATTTTTGTCTAATAATGTTAAAATTGTTTCTTCTACTTCTTCTTTTTTATCAAAAGCTACTTCTATCATACAATACCTGCTCATAACAAACTCCTATTCATTTATTTTAAATTGATATAATTTTTCATGACTAGCTAATTCTTTTATAAACTGAGCACCCAATTTTTCATAATATTGCTCTAAGTCTGTTTTTAAATATAATCTTTGAATATTCCTGTTTTTTGCCTCTTTTAAAATAGCCTCATTTAAAATTTTGGAATACCCCTTTTTTCTATATTCTTTTTTCACAAACATGGTTGCATACCAAGGCGTTAAATTTGGCTCTTCTTCACAATCATGTGGAAAAATAGAAATAAATCCAACTAACATATCATCATCTAACAAAATAAGTTTACAAAAATAAGGATCATTGACACTCGCAAAATACTTTTCTATTTTTCTTTTAATTCTTGCTTCCCTGTCCTTTTCTTTCTCTTTTCCCCATTTCTCATGTTCTAAAGTCATTACCTCTTTTAAATATTCTTGTTTTTCTTTTAAATCATAGATCTCCATATTTTTCTCCTTTTTATTTCTTGCAATATAACTGATAAATGACATAATTTTCATCTCCTGAAAGAGAATTGGTATCAGTTGCAAATATTTCTTTTGCAGAAGTTTCCTCTAGAAAAAATTCCAAACCTTCTTCCTCCCAATCATAACAATAAATAAAATAAACATTTTCTTGATGAGAAAATTTTTCTTCTACTCTTTCTTGAAACTCTCCTATCGTATGAATAGAATTTTCCTCCTGGTTCCAACTAACAAAAGTAAACGTTCTTTTTGTTTGAGCGCTCCAAAAATTCTGATTAGTGGTATAAGGAATGATAGATGAAACAATTGGCATATTGTTTGCTATTAGTGTAGAGTTTTCTGGTATGTTTTCATTAATATATTGTGCAGTTTCTTTTGCATAAGAATATGCAAAACATTGTTCAGAAACAATGATTTTAAATCCAAGTATCACTTCTAGTAACAGTATAAAGATAAAATAAATTTCAAATATAGGAAGGTTTTTCTTTGCTTTCTCTTGGTATTCATACTGTCTTATCCATAATGTAAAAAGAAATATTAAGATAACTGTAAATATTTTTTGCTGAGAAAATCCCGGATAAATAAATACATATACTAAAACTTGAAAAGCAATTGCCCCTAAAGCAATAAAGCTTGTCTTAGGATATTTTATCAAGGAATAAATACTAACAATGAATGTCACACATAGAGTAACGATTCCTACAACAGTATTTTCACTTCCTAATAATGCGGCACATCCTATTATAAATACATTTTGAAACGTTTGTAATTTATTTTCGGAAGAATCTACATAATCATTTACTACCGTATTTGTATTGGTTGAACCATATAGTTGTAAAACGAGTAATAAAAGACCGATAAATGCTATGCCTAAACTAATCAGTAACATTTTCTTTTCTTTTGAAGTCTTTTTAGAAAAGTTTAAACAAATTTCTTCAAAAAAGAAAAATAAATATAACATTCCTACTAAGCCAAGCATTAATACATGTGTATGAGCAAGTAACGTAATAGAAAGTACATATCGTATTGGTTTTTCCCTTCGTGTTGGATATGCTATAGCGATTAAAGCCAGTGCAAGCGGTATTAAACAGTAATTTCGTGATATCACCGGATAAAAATAAATAAAGGGTGCACTAAATAAAAAGCATACTTTCATATACCAAGGAAATGGTGCTTTTTTAACAATAAGTATCCCAGTTATTACCATAACTACCCAACTAATCAAATTCATGGTTACATATGGAAATCCTAATTTTGCAAATGGAGCAAGTATCATATACCACAAACAAGAGTGACCTTCCGACCTCATTTGTAAAATAATATCTATAAAACTTAAATCTCTTGCAATTAAAAAACTTTGTGCTTCGTCTCTCCAATTCTCATGAAAAAAAACGGCTATTAAGGTAATAATTGCATAAATTAAAATAATAGAAATTGAAAAAATGTCTTTCTTTTTATTCTCTTTTTGCTTTTCTTTTTTATCTGGTATTTTTTTCTCCTCTTTTACTTCTTCATGATATTCTTTTTCTGTATTTACTTTCCAAATATTTTCTTTACTTTTGATTCCATGTTTGATATTATGTACAGCTTCAAAAGCGGTTGCCATAGAATGATCCATATTATTATAACGGTGTTGTCCATTACGACCGATACAGTATAAATTCTCATATTGATTTAAATAGTTTACTAAAGTATCTATATCTTGATAAGTATCAAAATATGCTGGATATGCTTTTTTTACTTTTTCTCTATGTACATCTAATACCTGATCTTTATGGATGATCCCTATCTTTTCTAATTCTTCAATTGCAAAATGAATAAACGCTTCATCTGACATATTCCAATACGGATCATTTTCATTACAAAAATATTCGAGTCCAATCCAAACGGTATTTTCTGGATCTTGTACCATATACGGAGACCAGTTGTTAAAAATTTGTATTCTTCCTAATTTTACATCTGCTTCTTGCACATAAATCCAACAATCTGGTACAATATTTCCTAGTGTTTTTATATTTGTTTTATTTTCTAAATCTAATTTGTTAACAAGTAGTCCCACTGTGATAAAATCACGATAAGGTAAACCTTGCGCAATCTCTTTTACATTTTCTGGAACAACCTCTTTATCAAAACCTGCTACCAAATCTTTTAACGGCATAGAAGATATAAAAATGTCTGCCTCCAATGTTTCCATTTTCCCATTTACATTGCATTCAACGGATACAATTTTTCCCTCACGAATATGAAAACGCTCCGCCGCATATCCTTTTTTTATCTTTCCACCTAATTTTTCAAATTCTAAAGCAAGTGTTTCCCATAACTGGCCTGGCCCATATTTTGGATACCAAAATTCTTCAATAAGGGAAGTTTCTTTTTCTTGTTTTTTATGAAATACTTTTGAAAACATATCTTTTAATACGGCTTTAATGGATAATCCCTTTACTCTTTGCGCTCCCCAATCTGCAGAAATCTGAGAGGGATGTCTTCCCCATAATTTCTCTGTATATTTTTCAAAAAACATTTGATACAATACTTTTCCAAAACGATTGATATAAAAATTTTCTAAAGAACTTTCTTTTTTCTTTTTAAATAAAGTTTTTAAATAACTAAATCCTGCTTTTAAAGTCCTTGAAACTCCTAAATTTAAAAAAGTTTCTTTTTTCATACTCACAGGATAATCAAAAAACTTTCTTAAATAAAAAATTCGAGATACCCTATTTCGAATAAGAAGAACACGATCTTCTACATTTGGATCGGGACCATTAGGACTTAATTTCTTTTTTCTTCCAAGTTTTTGATCATCAAAGGAATCTACTCCTTGCAATGGCATTAATTCTTTCCAAAAATCCATTACTCTTTTATCCTTTGAAAAAAAACGATGACCTCCTATATCCATTCTATTTCCATGATAAGAAATTGTTTTAGATATTCCACCAATTTGATCAGTTTCTTCAAGTATTGTTACCTCATATTCTCCACTTTTATCTTTTAAAAGCTCATACCCAGCAGTTAATCCTGCCGGTCCTGCCCCTATAATGATTACCTTTTTCATCTTGACCTCTTTTCTATCTTTACCATTATATCATCTGAGTAGAAAATAATCTACCCATTTCTTTTAATTTATTTTGACTGTATGATTATCAATATATATATCACAAAAAAAGTTAGAAATAGCATGTATTCCTAACTTTTTAACTAAAATTTTATTTTCTTTTAATAAACTTATTTTTCACTCTTCCTTTTTCATTAATGATTATTAATTTCTTTTTTATTAGATTTTTTCTTAACAATCACAGCAATTCCAACAATAGCTACAACTAAAACAACTACATATATCCAAACTGCTATATCCGATGTATCTACTGGTGGCTCATATATACAAATATTCACAACTGTATTTCCTTCAACATGTTTTTCGTAATAACGATCTGTTTCTTTTTCATCTACCGCATACTCTATCTTATTACCTAATTCATCATATTTTGGTAATTTAAACGAATAACTCCATGAATCTGATTCTGTTACTTTTTGTTCTGCTACTACTTTATCACCAACAAAAACTTGTAATACAACACTATTTGGTCTTTTGCCATATTCATCATTATTATCTTCCCATTTTTTTACTGCTTTTATTAATACTTGTTCATTTGGTACTACAAATTTGTTGACAATTTTTTGATTTAGCATATCTGTATTTTCAACGGTTTCTTTTTCATAAAATATACTATCTATTTTTTCGGATAAGGTATAATTGATTTCATTACCTAAACTATCATATTTTGCTAAATCAAATGAATAACTCCAATTTGTTTTTTCACTTACTTCTGCTTCTGCTACAACACTTTCTCCATTTTTAATCTGTAATATTACACTTTCTGGACGTTTTCCAGCTAAATTATCATTATCATTCCATTCTTTTGTTCCTACTATTGTGATTCTATCTTCTGGTACCACAAATTTATTGGTAATGACATTTCCTACTATATTTTTAATGTAAAATTCACTTTCAAATGTTTCATCTACAGTGTAACTAAT
>CALXBS010000047.1 GCA_944386605.1 uncultured Clostridia bacterium
TTAGATGAAATTGTAGAAAAATTAAACATTCCAAAAACAACTTTAAAAATGCAGATATATAGAGGAAAGAAAATTTTAAAAGAAAAGTTGAAAGAAGTGAAAGGAGATGAATTACTATGATTCAATCAAATATAAAAAGAATTGATGAAATCTTAAATGATGATGAGGTATTTGAAAAGTATATTTGCCAAATGGAAAATAGTAATTTAGATATTCCTGAAACTTTAAATAAAAAGATCTTAGAGAAAGTAAAAGGAAGAAAAAAGAATATCTATTTAGACATTGTAAAAGTAGCCGCATGTACTATTTTAGCAATTTCTATTTGGAATATGACCTCATCTGCAAATATTAGCTATGCAACCAATACAGGTATTAAAGAATCTGCCATTTATACAAAATTTGATCAATTTATGAGTGATGTTAATAATTTCTTTATGAAACCAATAAGATTTGAAAGGGGAGAAAAATAATGAAAAAAAATGCTTTTTTAACATTTTGTTTTAGTTTGGTACCAGGGGCTGGTCAAATGTATCAGGGATATATGAAAAGAGGTTTTTCGATTCTTATGCTATTAGTTTTGCTATGTATGCTTTCTGTAATTGTAAATGTATCTTTCATGGTATTTCCAATTATGGCACTTTTTGCTTATAGCTTTTTTGATACATTTAATATTCGTAACCGAATAGGAACTAGTACAGAGGTTGTAGATGAATATATTTGGAAAGAAACTGAAATAGAAAATTTATTTGGAAAATTTAATATTCAAAAAAGACACATTTTTCTAGGTTATTTATTAATTATTGCAGGTATCTATATATTCTTTACTTCCGTGTTGTCAAATATTGCATATTATTATGATATTAGATTTTTAGCAATTTTTGTAAGAGCGATTACTTCTTACTTACCACCGCTTATTATAGCAACTATTTGTGTATATATAGGCGTAAAATTTATTACAAATAAAGAAAAATAGGAGGAGAAAAATGGAAGAAATGAAAACGAAAAAAGTGGGTAGAATCACACTAGGAATTACATTTATTATAGTTGGAATAAGCATTATATTACAGTTATTTTTAAAACAAGAAGTCATATCCTATATTTTATCTATGTGGCCAGTTATTTTAATTGCTCTTGGAGTAGAAATACTATATTATTCTAATAAGAAAAATGTGGAAGTAAAATATGATGTTTTAGGTTTTGTTTTAATATTTATAGTCATTATGTGTGGAAGTATTTTTAGTTTAGTACATTTAGGAATTTACAGAGTAACAGATGGAACTTTCTTAAGTGAACAAGTTAGTTCACCAAAAATTTCAGACTATTTTGATGTAGATGAAGGACTATCCATCATTAATGTATCTGATCAGAAAATAGAACCTGTTACTAAAGAAAATATGGAATTAGAGGAAATTAGATGTGTGATTGAATCAAATATTCAAGAAGAAGATCTAAATAAATATAAAGCGATCTTTCATGGATATTCATTATATGAATTTATTCGTGTCAATTATACAGATCATAATGTGATTGAAATATATGATTTGCCTGATTGGTGCAATGATTTACAAATTACTATTTATACGCCAGATAAAGATTTGGTAACTTATAGTAATACCATAAATTAGAATGCAGATTCCCATAATATAAACATATACAAAGTAAGTAGGTATATATGTCTACTTACTTATTTTTTGCTTGACAAATAAGTTAAGTTATGATATTATGTGAACATGTGAATACACATTCATTTTTGGAGGGATATATGAGAGAGTTTAATGGTGAGTATAAAATTATACATGAAACGACATTACATGACATTGGAGATGGGATACCAAGTGATGAAAATTTGTTGAAAATTTCGGAAATATTTA
This sequence comes from uncultured Clostridia bacterium, assembly GCA_944386605.1. Classification (GTDB taxonomy): domain Bacteria; phylum Bacillota; class Clostridia; order TANB77; family CAG-465; genus CAG-465. Next base: position 1,872 of record CALXBS010000047.1, read on the forward strand.
AAATTTTGGGAGATCCAACAAGACTTAAAATTATGTTTAGTATTTTAAAAACAGAGCTTTGTGTTTGTGACATTGCAGAACTAATTGATACGACACCTTCTGCGGTTTCTCATCAATTAAGAAATTTAAAACAATTAAGGCTGGTGACTTCAAGAAGATCTGGAAAAGAAATATATTATTCATTAGCAGATGAACATGTAGAAAAATTATTTGAGATAGCATTAGAACATGCAGAAGATGGAAAATAATAAAGAAACGGTATAGCATAAAGTTATACCGTTTTATTTTGGGTTTGCAGGAACCATATGTGGATATATCTTTTTTAAAATATCATCATGAAAATACTCATCATAAAATACACGAATAACATTGTTTGCAGGAATTCCTTCACGTCTTTCTTCTCTTCTTAGAACAGCTCCAGATGTAAATAAAATATCAAAACATACAAAAAGAGCTAAAAAAAATGTAAATATTTTTCCTGTCTTTGTATTTATTCTTGAAATTTGTTTAAATAGGAAAGGATAAATTAGACGTATATAACTAATTCCTAAAACTCCCCAAAAGACAGAATATACTAAACTTGTTCTTCCTAAGATGCCAAATGTATCAGAATAATATTGCCAAGAAATAGTACCATAGATGAGTTCTTGGAAAAGGCTACAAAAATATTCAAAAGTTCCTCCAATAACCATACAACTAAGAAAAATAAAGATGTTACTTTTGGTATGTAACTTTGAATATAGTAGTGTTAATAGAACACCTCCTAGCCCATAAACTGGGTTAAGTGGTTCTAATATTAAAGCAGTTCTGCTTTCAAAGAATCCATTTGTGATAATACACCATATGGTTTCCACAACAACTCCAGCAAAACAGCATATATAAAATATCCAAAATAAATGAAAAAGACTTATTTCATTATTTTTTTCGTTATTTGTTTTATCCATAAATTTTCCTCTTTCTTTTAATATTTTACCCTAATATTATATGAAATACAATCTTTTTTGACAAATAATACAATTTTGAAAGAAATGTCAAAAATTGTTGACTTCTTGCAATAAATCTAGTTATATTTATATTATATAAAAATTGTAGTATAATAGAAAAAAAGGAGTGAACAAAATGATAAAAATTGGAATTGTAGAGGATGATAAAAAACTAAGGGAAGAGTTATCTATTTTTTTGAGTAAAAATGGATATGAAGCTATGATTCTTACAGAATTTGATAACATGATTTCTTCTATTTTAAATTCTAATTGTAAATTAATTTTGTTAGATATTAATTTACCCTATTTTGATGGGGAATATATTTTAAAAGAAATAAGAAAAGTATCTGATATTCCCATTATTATGATGACAAGTCGTGATAATGAAATAGATGAATTATTAAGTATGAATTATGGTGCAGATGATTATGTTACTAAACCATTTAATATACAAATATTACTTGCTAAAATTGCAGCAATTCTAAAAAGAACATTAAAAATAGATACGAATCAAAATATCATAGATTGCCAAGATTTTATATTAAATATTTCTAAGTCAAAAGTTCAAAAAGGAAATGAAGAAATTGAACTTACTAAAAATGAATTAAAGATTTTACATTTTTTAGTTCAAAAAAGAGGAGAAATTGTTGCAAGAGAAGATCTTATGAAATATTTATGGGATAGTGAAAGTTTTATTGATGATAATACGCTTACTGTTAATATTACAAGACTTAGGAATAAGCTAGAAGAGATTCACTTAAGTAATATGATTGAGACAAAGAGAGGACAAGGGTATATTTTAAAATGAGTTTTAAAAATTATATGAAAGATCACTGTTATACATTTCTTTTTATTTTAGTAGCAGTAACTGCTAGTGAAATTTTTTTGTTAACTTGTAAAATGCACTGGGTTATTAGAATTTATTTTGCTTTAGCAATTATTTTAGCATGTATAGCAGGTTTTTTGATGGATTATTTTAAAAGAAGAAAATTTTATAATAAAGTGTTAAATGACTTAGATAAATTGGATCAAAAGTATCTTATTCATGAAATGATTGCTAGACCAGATTTTTTTGATGGAGTCATTTTAAAGGAAATATTAGATGAAGTAAATAAATCTATGGTAGAACAGGTTAATCTATACAAGTTGCAACAGGAGGAATATAAAGAGTATATAGAATTATGGATTCATGAAATAAAAATTCCAATTGCTACTAGTAAAATGATTATAGAAAACCATAAAAATGAGGTAACACAAAGCATAGATGAAGAGATGGACAAAATTGAAAATTTTATAGAGCAAGCGTTATATTATGCAAGAAGTAATCACGTTGAAAAAGATTATATTATCAAAAAATGCCATCTTCAAGAAATTGTATCCGAAGTGCTTAAGAAAAATAAGAATAGTTTAATTAAAGAAAAAATCAAAATAGAATTGCATGATTTAGATATTGATGTATACACAGATTTTAAATGGTGTCAATTTATTTTAAATCAAATTATACAAAATAGTATTAAATATAGTCAAAAAGAAAATAAAGAAATAGAAATTTATGCAAACACCTATAAAGATAACGTTGTGTTGTACTTAAAAGATAATGGAATTGGAATTAAATCAAGTGAAATTACAAGAGTTTTTGAAAAAGGATTTACAGGCTCTAATGGTAGAAATGCTAATCAAAAATCTACGGGAATCGGGCTTTATTTATGTAAAAAACTTTGTGAGAAGTTAGGAATGAATATTAAGATACAATCTAAAAATGAAAATGGTTGCATTGTTATGATTGTTTTTCCAAAAGATAGTCGTATAGAATTATTATAAAAAAGTCAGCTTAAAAGCTGCTTTTTCTTACTTTATTGTAAGCTTATTGTAAGTAAAATCAATGGTAAACTTGAAAAAAAGGTACTATAATATAAGCAAGGATGGTGAAAAAAATGTCAGAAGTTTTAAGAGTAAAAAATATAGAAAAATATTATGGCAATAAATCAAATTTAACAAAAGCAATTGATAATATTTCTTTTAGTGTACAAGAAGGTGAATTTGTAGGAATCATGGGAGCAAGTGGAAGTGGAAAAACAACCCTTTTAAACTGTATTTCGACAATAGATAAAGTAACCGCTGGAAATATTATGATACAAGATCAAGATATTACGAAGTTAAAAGGAAACCATTTAAATAAATTCAGAAGTCAAGAATTAGGTTTTATTTTTCAAGACTTTAATTTATTGGATACGCTGACTGCATATGAAAATATTGCTTTGGCTTTAACCATTCAAAAGAAAAATGCAAAAGAAATTGATGAAAGAGTAAAAGAAATGGCTCGTAAACTTGGAATTGTAGACATATTATCAAAATATCCTTATCAAATTTCAGGTGGTCAAAAACAAAGAGTAGCAAGTGCAAGAGCAATGATAACAGAACCTAAATTGGTACTTGCAGATGAACCAACAGGTGCATTAGATAGTAAGTCAGCAAGACAATTATTAGAAAACTTTGAATATTTAAATAAAGAATTAAAAGCAACTATATTAATGGTTACACATGATGCCTTTACTGCAAGTTATGCAGATAGAATTTTGTTTATTAAGGATGGAAAAATCTTTAATGAGATTATCAAAGGAGAGGATAGTAGAAAGATATTTTTTGAAAAAATCATAGAGGTAGTTACACTTCTTGGAGGTGAGCTAAACGATGTTATTTAAACTATCCATTCATAATATGAAGAAAAGTTTTAAAGACTATACCATTTATTTTTTAACACTTGTACTTGGCGTAGCTATTTTTTACATTTTTAATTCGCTAGATTCTCAAACGGCTATGTTAGAGGTATCTCAAACAGCACATGAATTAATTGACTTGATGATGGGAATGCTTTCAGGTGTTTCTGTATTTGTATCTATCATCTTAGGTTTTTTAATTGTATATGCAAATAACTTTTTAATTAAAAGAAGAAAAAAAGAATTTGGTATTTATATGACATTAGGAATGGGGAAAAGAAGTATTTCTAAAATATTAGTATGTGAAACCTTGTTAATTGGAATTCTATCACTAGGAGTTGGACTTATTTTAGGAATATTTGGTTCACAGTTTATGTCTGTGCTTGTAACAAAATTATTCCAATCTGATATGTCCGAATTTATTTTTACTTTTTCTAGTGGCGCATGTATTAAGACAATGATTTATTTTGGAATTATGTATCTTTTAGTTATGATCTTTAATACTTTTACAATTTCAAGATACAAATTGATTGATTTATTAAATGCTAGTAAACATACAGAAAAAGTAAAATTAAAAAGTACGTGGTTATCTGTTATATTATTTATTGTATCTATCTTATTGCTAAGTTTTGCTTATTATAAAGTTACACAAGAGTTTACTAAAATAACACAAAATGAGTTAATGGCTATGATAGCGTTAGGTGCTTTTTCTACATTCTTATTTTTCTGGTCATTATCTGGTTTTATTTTAAAGTTAGTTCAGTCATGTAAAAAAGTATATTTAAAAGAATTAAATATGTTTGTGTTAAGACAGACCAATGCAAAAATTAATACAACTGTTTGTTCCATGACAATTATTTGTTTGATGTTATTTTTAACCATTGTGATATTATCTGCAGCATTATCTACAAATTATACTTTACAAAATGGAATGGCAGAACTTACTCCTGTAGATTTTAATGCATATAAAACGCTAGATTTATCTGGTGAAGACTATTATGGAAATGCTTATTCTGAAAAAAGAATTGAAGATTCTAAGATTTCAGTTGCAGAAAGTTTTGAAAAAGCAAAGTTAGATATGAGCATTTTTAAAGACGTAGTAGAAGTAACCACTTATGCAATTAATGATATTACAATGCAAACAACACTAGGTGAAGTTTTTGAAGAGATTAAACAAGAATTTCCTACCGTAGATTATGACATAGCAGAAGAGATAATAACTGTGTCTGAATATAATAAAGTAGCAAGATTATATCATTTACAGGAATTTTCAGTAGAAGAGAACGAATATATTGTGCTTTGTGATTATCAAAATATGAAGCAAATTAGAGATAAAGCTTTAGAATTAAATACAACTATTAGACTTAAGGATAAGACTTACTATCCAAAATATCAAGAATGTCAAGATGGGTTTATTACGATGTCATCTAACCATATTAATATGGGGATTATCATTGTTCCAGATAATGCTCCATTAACAGAAAATGATAGAGTTAAAAATTACTTTTTAGCAAATTATAATGCTACAACTGACAAAGAAAAACATGAAGTAGAAAATATGATTTTAAGTGATTCTTTTGAGCAAAATTTAACAGCATTAGATAGTGATATTGACGCAGTTTCTAAAATTACCATTTATGAAGCAGCGATTGGTATTGGAGCTATGGTTACTTTTATTGCTATTTATTTAGGTATTATTTTCTTAATTTCGAGTGCAGCAATTTTAGCATTAAAAGAATTATCAGAAAGCTCTGATAATAAGGAAAGATATGATATTTTAAGAAAGATAGGAACCGATGAAAAGATGATCCATAAAGCTTTATTTTTACAAATTGGAATCTTTTTTATATTACCATTATTGCTTGCTATGGTTCATTCTATTTTTGGATTACAATTTGCAACTAAAATCCTTTCTACTTTTGATAATATAGGGGATTTAACATTACCAATTATATTAACTGCTATTTTTATTATTTTAATTTATGGTGGTTATTTCTTAGCAACTTATTTTGGTAGTAAAAATATTATTAAAGAATGCAATTATTAAAATTTCCCATAATATATATATTTTTTTAGAGCTAAATTTTAGAGTTTAGCTCTTTTTGTAATTGCAGATACAATAAAAATATAGTATAATAGTTGCAGAAAAGGTGGTAGTAATATGGAATATAAATTAAAAGAAGAAAAACAAAATCAAGAAAAAGCAAAAGTATATTTTTCTGACTTTAGAGCAAGACCAGGAAAAAATCTTTTACAAAAGTTAGAAATATTAATGAAAAAAGCAGGAATTGAAAACATTGATTTTCAAAATAAATTTGTAGCTATTAAAATTCATTTTGGTGAACCAGGAAACATTGCTTATTTAAGACCAAATTATGCAAAAGTAGTAGCGGATGTGGTTAAAAGTTTAGGAGGAAAACCTTTTTTAACCGATTGCAATACGCTATATGTGGGTAGAAGAAAAAATGCTTTAGATCATTTGGAGGCTGCATATGAGAATGGTTTTTCACCGTTTTCAACAGGATGTCATGTCATTATTGCAGATGGCTTAAAAGGAACCGATGAGGAGCTAGTTCCCATTAATCAAGAATATGTTAAAGAGGCAAAGATTGGTCGTGCAATTATGGACGCAGATATTGTCATTTCTTTAAATCATTTCAAAGGTCATGAAGCAACTGGTTTTGGAGGAGCTTTAAAAAATCTTGGTATGGGTTGTGGTTCAAGAGCAGGAAAAATGGAAATGCATAGTAGTGGTAAACCACAGGCTTTAGATACTTGTAGAGGATGTAGACAATGTGCAAAAATATGTGCACACGATGCGATTTCTTTTGATGAAGCCGGAAAAGCACACATTGATCATACAAAGTGTGTTGGATGTGGAAGATGTATTGGTATTTGCAATTTTGATGTGATTAAAGCAGCAAATCATCATTCAAATGATATTTTAAATAAAAAAATTGCAGAATATACATATGCTGTTATTAAAGATAAACCACATTTTCATATTAGCTTAATTGTAGACGTGTCTCCAAATTGTGATTGTCATGCTGAAAATGATATGCCAATTATTCCAAATATTGGAATGCTTGCTTCTTTTGATCCGGTTGCTTTAGATATGGCTTGTGCAGATTTAGCAAATAAGCAAAATCCTATTAAAGGAAGTGTGTTAGAGGAACATATTAACAAAGGGACTACAGGAGAGGACAATTTTATTTTAAATCATCCAGATACCAATTGGAAAGTTGCAATTGAACATGCAAAGAAAATTGGAATTGGTACAGATGAATATGAATTGATTAAAGTATAAATAAAATGTAGAATTTTGTAGAAAAGTAGCGAAAACGCAACTTTTTGATAGAAATGCTTTCCATTTTTTTCCACTTTTGTTGACTCGAAAGATAAAAGTGTGATATTATAATAGATGTTATAATATTAGTTTGAATATATTAGAAACACAGAATTTTGAGTATATTTTATCAGGTTAGCATTCTCTCATTTAAATATAAATGTGTGGTCCAATTAATTATGTAATATTAGCAAATGTATGTAAGTTACGATTAGGGAGCGTTAGGATTGTAATGCAACATATTTTGCAAATGTAATGTGATATTTAAGAGTGAATGTATATCTATACTAATATTGTATACAAGGGGCGAGGATTTAATTCTTGTCTCTTTTTTTATTTTTTAGTAGTCTTTTTGTTTTTTATATCGTTATATATTTTATAAAAAAATACTATATTTGACAAAATTTGATAAACAGTGTAATATGTATATATTGAAAGGTGGAATTTCATTGATACATCAAATTGGAATTTATATATTACTGTTTTTTATCTATTCTTTTGGAGGCTGGTTATTAGAAGTTTTTTGTAGACTAGTAGCAGATAGAAGATTTATCAATAGAGGATTTTTAATTGGACCATATTGTCCTATTTATGGAACAGGTGCATTGTTAATGACTTTTTTATTAAAAAGGTATTTATCAGATCCTTTTACGTTATTTATTATGGCAATGTTAATATGTTCTATACTAGAATATATTACTAGTTTTGTTATGGAAAAATTATTTAATGCAAGATGGTGGGATTATAGTCATTATCGTTTTAATATTAATGGAAGAATTTGTTTAGAAACCACAATTCCTTTCGGTATATTTGGTTTTTTGATTTGCTATGTTATGAATCCTTTTTTATTAAATTATATTGAAATGTTACCACAAGTTGCATTACTCATTATAGATATTTTGTTAGTTATTGTATTTTTCATTGATAATATCATTTCTTTTAAAGTAATATTGTCTGTTAAAAAAGCAACAAGCGAAATTAGCAAAACCATAAAGGATAATACAGAAGAGATTACAAGACGTGTAAAAGAAACTTTAAAAGAAAAATCATATATTGCTAAGAGATTAATCAATGCCTTTCCAAGTTTTGAAAGTGTAAAATTAAAGATAAAAGAAAGAATTAGCAATAAAGAATAGGAGTATTCGTATGGAAGAAAGATTAGAAAATCCTAAAAAATTTGCTTCAGGTTTTTGTTTTTACAAAGTGTTCTGGATTTTTATAATAGCTTGTTTTTTGGGAGATGTGCATGAAGTATTGTTACATTTTTTAAAATATGGTGAGTGGGTAGTTCGTAGAGGTGTTATTTATGGGCCTTTTAATCCTGTATATGGATTTGGTGCGGTACTGATTTATATAACTATGTATAAAATAAAAGATGGTAAAATTATTTTTTTACTAGGAAGTATGATAGGGGGATGCTTTGAGTTCCTATGCTCTTTGATACAAGAGTATATGTTTGGAACTATTTCATGGGATTATAGTAGTTATTTTTTAAATTTTGGAGGCAGGACAAGTCTTTTCCATATGATTTGTTGGGGGGCTATTGCAGTCCTTTTCTTAAAATTTTGTGTTCCTTTTGTGGATAAAATAGTGGAAAGCTTTCCTTTAAAAATGGGTACTGTAGTGACATGGCTTTTCATTATATTTATGGTTTTTGATATGAGTATTTCTCTTATTGCTTCTAGAAGACAGTTTGCAAGGCATAAAGGAATAGAACCTAGAAATGCTTTTGAAAGAAGAATAGATGAAATTTATACAGATGAAAGATTAAAGAAAGCTTATCCGAATACAATGGAAATCGATTAATGGTATTTTTTGTCTAGTTTTAGAATAAAGATTGAAATGATAAAAAATAAAGATATAATGATATTGTAATGATTCAAACATATCACATATTAATATTTTTATCGAAAAGAATTCTGTTTTGCAGAGTTCTTTTTTATGACCTTTATTTTTAATTTGCATATAATAAAATAGGGGGTGATAACTTGAAAATATTAGTATATAATCCTACTACTAATAAGATGGAAACTTATTATAGGGAATTAAATGATCCAATGCCTTATTCAGAAGATAAGTTCTTATCTGTAAAGGAATTCAGAGGTTCTTCTAAGTCTGATGTTTTGTGGACAGATAAGCGTGCTATAGAGGCTTTTAATGCCTTAAGAAG
>CALXBS010000048.1 GCA_944386605.1 uncultured Clostridia bacterium
CAATTTGTCCAAAACATATTATTTGCTGATGTCATAAGTGTCTTATCATCTGGTGCTTGCATTTTTACTAAAACAAATACAACATTGTTTGGTGTAAGTTCCATTTCTCCACCATCTGCATTATATCTTAAATCTACACAAATCGATTTTACGGTACTTTTATCTACACTATCATCTAATAATTGCCACTTATCTGGTACTTCTGTTAATTTCCCTGGATTTAGTTCAGTTGAATAGTATACTTTTGGAGCATATCCTTTTGATTCTGCATAACTGGTATCTACTCCTAAGAAACTTCCTTTCCAACCAGTGCTTATATCTACTCCTGACTCATCTGTGATTATTTCTATATTATCATAAAGGATTAAATCTTTAATACTATTTGCTCCTGTAGTTACACGTAATTTATAATCATACTCTCCACTGCTACTTACTTCTGCGGTTCCTTCTACATATTTTCCTTGTGTTAAATCGGTTCTTACTTGTTTGATAACTGCTTGTTGTGATGATACCGCATGGGTTATATTTAAAGTATTAGAACTATAATCAAGCTTTTCTGTTGTATCTCCATCTTGATCAATATCATATGCTAAGCTATCATATTGTCCATTATCAGTTGTTCCCCCCATATAACTATACTCCTGATTATTCCACATACTATACATATAATTTTTATATGTTGTTCCATATTCTAGTATACTATCATATGGTATCTCTACTTTTAAATTATAAACTGCTATACCAAAGTTGTAATTTGAATTTGTTAAATAATAACCCCAATCTATTTCATTTAAATTTGTTATAATACTTATTTTTGTTCTTCCACTATCTTGATAATTATAATCGATTTCTACTTCTGTATGTTCTTTTATATAATTTGTTAAATCTTCTATACTTGTAAAAATTTCTCCATCTTTTAACTTTAAATTTTTATAATAACTATTAGGATCTTTTATCTCTATATTATTTATAATTTCTTCTTTATTATAGTTTAAATACATTCCTTTCGGTAATATATCATATGTTTTTATGATTACATCTTTATTTACTTCATAATAGAGTAAATTCAAATAATTTATTAACTCATATTCATATGTATACTTTTCTTCTCCTACTTTATTTTCTAAATTACTTCCATTCTTGCTACTCCATAAAGAGAAAGAGCCAGTTCCTATGTTATTATAGAAGTAACCCCTTTGCATATAAGTTCCATAAGTTGTTTGATCATATTCTGCTATTTTTAATGTTGATGGTGTAGTATAACTATCTTCTGTTGGTTCACTTACTAATGTTCTATTTCCTTCTTCATCCTTATGGTACACTTGTATATAACAAAAATTATAGATATTTTTTTGTCCTGCTACACAATCTTGCGTATGTATGTTTGTGTATACTCTTACAGAGTTACCATATAAGGTTTGATCTAGATCTTTTATTACCACTTTTATTCCTACTATATTTTTATTATCAAATACTATAGTTTGACTTTCTCCTGTTATTCCTGTTTGATAAGTTACATATTCATCAGTTTCAGCATATCTTACTTGCAGTTCCCATTCATATCCTATTAATTTTTCTCCTTTGCTTCCACTATATTTATTATATGTATAAAATATTGGCATAACTATCTTAGAAAAATGATACTCATTATCATCTAATTTTGTTACTTCTCCACTTTCTCTTCTAATATATAATAAATCATCTCCTATTTCTACATCCATTTTACTATCTGTATAAAATGCTGTTGGCCTAACACTCCAATCAAAACTAGCCCCTTCCTCTGAAGATTTTATCGCATTTAGATATGAAGATTGCCCAGCTCCTTTGTTTATACTATATAATGCACCTTTATATTCAAAATCAAAATCTACTAAACTTACTGTTTTTGTCGCTTCTGCTAATTTTTGCATTTCTTCGTCATCTTCATATCTTCCCCATAATTCTGCCTTGTTTGTTATACTTTCACCTTCTTGGTACTTACTTTTAGGATAGCCCACATAATAATATGGATAATTACTAGCCCAGCTCCTGTCAATATTTGTAGTTAAATAATAATATGTATTTCCCTCTTTTGGCTCTATTTTATTTAAATTTTTATCATATAATACACATCCTTCTGGTAATTCTTCTTTTATTCCGGTAAAAGCATTACTAACATAACTACTTCCATTTATATCTAAAGCATATATCACTTGCTTTATATTAAAATTTGCATTAAAATAGTATCTTACCCAATAATAATCATTTAATATATCTTCTATTTTTGTATAATCTTCCCTAGGAGCAACTTCTGCTCCTTTTGCTAAAGTATAACTTGTTTTAGTACTTGTATAATGGAAATTACATATATTGGATTCCATTGCTATAATTTCATCTGTTTGTATATTTTCTTTTATTTTTGCTTGATATTGTAAATTTGTTTCTATTTTAAACCTTGGGTTTAAATTATAGGAAATTTGTATCGTTCCTTCAAAATGTTCATTTTCTGCTATTACCATATTATTAGTAAATATATACATATTATTTTCTTGATCATATACATAACTCCAATCATATTGTTTATCACTACTATTTAATTTATCTGCTGCAACTACTACATTATTTTTTAACCAATATTCATAAGAACTTGAATTATATGATGGTAAATCTCTCCAATATTCACTAAAACTATCCTTTGCTATACCTGGTATTTCTACCATAATTTCCCCAGGTTGATATTCTTTTCCTGTTGTACAAGCATAATTAATTTGCATTGTTAATTGTTTAGTTTCACTACTACTAGTTGCGTTCCATGTAAAATCTGTGATTGCTTGATTTGGTGTATCACTACTTCTATCATACATCACAAGTTGTATATTCCAGTTATTATCTGTTACTTCTATTGCATTCTTTTTTGTAAGTGATCCTATCGTAATGGTAGACATGGTTGTAATTAAAAATAACCACAAAAATATCGTAAAAATGGATATTTTTCTTTTATGCTTTTTCTTACTTTCTTTTGGCTTTTCTGTACTTTTTTCTTGCTTTTGCATATATTTTCTCCTTCCCTTCTTCTTTAGTTTTTGCATTTTTATGTTATTTATTCTTTTTTGAACAATTAGACACAACATAGTTTTTTGGATGTTTTTAAAACTATGTTGTGTGTGTGTGTGTGTGTGTGTGTGTGTGTGTGTGTAGTCCAATCATACTTTCAAAGTTTTTTGTTAACATAAAATTTTACTTTTTCTGCAATATTTCTATTACACACGCATACTACCATTTCTATTTTATTTTTACAATGTACTTTTAAGCAAAAAATCATGGACTTTCAAACAATCCATGATTTTCTTCAATCTATTTTCTTATTTATTTTTTATTCTTTTTTCTGATAATAATTACTAATACTATAATTCCAATAACAAATACACTGACAGCTCCTATTCCTATATATTTCCATACCTCTATATCCGATGTTTCTATGATATTTATCTTTTTAAATTTTGCTATTATTGTTATATCTTTTTCTACTTTATAGCTACTTGGATCAATTTGGATTTCTTCTCCATTTTCTACAATTACCCACTTATCAAATTCATAATTTTCATCGCATACAACAGATGGTATCAAAGCTAAATTTTCTCCATATTCTACTTTTTCTTGTATATTTCCTTCTAATTTTCCGCCTTCACTACTTTCATATTTTACAGTATAAACATCTTTTTTAAACTTAGCAATAAATGTTGTATCCTTATTAATTACATAAGTGCTTGAATCTACTTCTTTTTCTACACCATTTTCTATTACAACCCATTTATCAAAATTATAATGTTCATTTGCTATTGTATTTACTATAGTATCAATTGTTTCTCCATCTTTTACTACAACACTTGTTTCTCCTTCAATAGTTCCACCTTCTCCTGCTTCAAATTTTACGACATGTACTTTTTCTTCATATTTTTCAGTAATGGTCACTGTATCTTTATATATATAATTTGTAACAAGTACATTATCCCTATAAAAGTCTTCACCAAGACCTGATCCAATTGTATCTTCATTACTTAAATATGAATTTCCTACCATAGAAATAACATTTTTATCTGTAATAATATTTTTTTCTTCATATGGTTTGATATCTTTTAATACTTCATTTTTACTATAATCTAACTCTTCATTAGAAATTTTATTTCCTTCTTCATCTACTTCATAGATATAATATGGTTTTTGACCATCATAATTGTCTACTGTAACCATAGTACTTCCTATTCCATCTACAATATCTATTGAATAAATTTTGTCTGTTTTGTTATCTATATTATTTTCAAATAATCCTACATATTGAATAACATTTTCTGTTGCATTTTCTATCAATTTATTAATCTCAATTGTTGCTATAGTACTAGACTTCACATTTAACATCTTCTCACCCAATAGAAAACTGTTATGACTTGCATAGTTTGCGCAGCCTCCTACCATATTAAGAAAGATTATTTTAGAATTTAAAGAAATTTCTTGACTAATATTTTCATCATATTGTAATTTTATTTTTTTGTTATAATCATCATCTTTAAAGAGAATATACAAAATATTTTTATCTTTTACATAAATATATTGATATTTTTCATTCCACTTAATCGTTTTTAAACTATCATCTGCTGGATCAAAAAAATTAGCATAGACATATTTTGGAACGGAATTATCTATTAATGAACCATTTATATCAATATCATCATTTATAATATCACTTTCATTTACAATTAACCAATTAGATTGATTTTCATATTCTGGCGAAATTGTAAATTCATCTGTTAAATTTTCAACAACTATTGCATATACTCTATCTATGCCTAATTTATATCCAGTTATTGTAAATTGTAATAGAGCTTCTTTTTTTTCTATATTTCCCCATTTTATTCCACTATAAAAATCAGAAATAGGTTTTGTTTTAAACTCATAAATATATTGATCTTTTAAGATTTCATTTATATAACCGTATCCTTTAGAGTCATATTCTAACAACATACCTTGATCATCAAACATACAATAACCTTTACTTCTTCCAAAAAATTCTGCTACATCAAATACTATACAATTTGCTTCTAATGAGTTAAAATCTATTTGATAATTTGCTATATTTCCTTCTAATTCTATAAATCTGGTATCACATTGAACTAAATTAGTATCATTAGTCAAATAAATTGCCATATCAGCAAAAGAAGTAAGCATATTGTCTATAGAATCATTTGGAATGGTTTCATCATTTAATAAATCGGTCATATCTATTTTTACCTCTATAGTTGTATCAAATTCTACTTTTTGTAACTTAAATTCATAAATTTCTTGATCTTCTTTAATTTTTTGCGTATAACGTATATTTCCAGACCAATCTAGATATGTTTCTACCAAAGTTCCATTTTCCAATATATTATATGGCTCCTTGTATAAATTAAATTCTATATAATTTGCTTCTGATACAAAAAAGTCTATTTTATAAGTAGCTATGTTTCCTTCCCTTCCTATATATTGCTTTAACCCATTACTCCAATAGCTATGATTATCTGAACACCATATAAAATCAGATAATTTGCTATCTATCTCTTCATCAGGTATCGTACCACTGTTTAATAAATCCGTAAAATCTATTTTTACTGTAATAGACCTATCATATTCTAACTTATTTTCTTGAAAAATAGAACCAATTAAAATCGTACTCATAGTAACTATTAACAAGAGCCATAAAAATACGGTTATAACAGACGTACTTCTTTTTTTAGTTTTTTCTCCTAAACTTGACATATTCTTCTCCTTCCTTTTTTCTTTAGTTTTTGCATTTTTATGTTTTTTATTCTTTTTGGCACAATTAGACTACAACATAGTTTTTTGATGTTTTTAAAACTATGTTGTGTGTGTGTGTGTGTGTGTGTGTGTGTGTGTGTGTGTGTAGTCCAATCATACTTTCAAAGTTTTTTGTTAACATAAACTTTTATCTTTTTCTGCAATATTTCTATTACACACGCATACTACCATTTTTATTTTTAAAAAACAATATCTTTTAAGCAAGCAAAAAAGCCCGTTAGCCTAAAAAGGTTAACGGACTTTTTATACTTTTGTTATAGCATATAATTTAATGTTAAGACAATTAAATTCACCAAAACAAAAATTGTAAAAATTTCTTTTTTATTCTTTTTTACTACCTGATCTAATAAATGAATACTAACAATTTGTGCACTCATACAAGTTACAATTAGATTTCGATAAGTAAAATATCCATGTGTAAGAGAATGTTCTCTAATGATACTGTACCAAACAATAGGAGCAAGTCCTAATGCTAAAATAAGAAGATTCTTTTTGTTTTCTTCGCTAATTTTCTTTTCTTTGATACTTTTTATTGCTATATAAAGTATATTAATGACATATAATGCTATTACAAATATACTAACAATATTTCCTAAATGACGGAAGTTTTGTATAACCCCTTCTTGTATTCCAACATTAGATATATCCGTTCTATACAAGATTTGATTAATCGAATTTCTAATAATTCCACCATCGTAAATAAGATCGACTAGTATCCATTTTGCAAACCACATACTAAGATATCCAATACCAAATAAAAGTATACACTTTATACAAGAAAATAGTAATTGTTTAAAGCTTTTATTTTCTTGTAACACATAAAGAAGTAGTGGAAAAATACAAATGGCTACGGGTACTGTCAGCAAATCAAAAAATGCAGTAAGCATTCCGATTATGAAAAAATAAGGTGCAACTTTTTTTATTTTTCCGCTTAGCAAAACGATACTTTCTATAATAATTAAACTCATACCGATCGTTTCTTCAAAGCATATAAATACTAAGTAAGCGTCTACTGCAATAATTCCAAATAAAACAGCAATCCAATATTTTGTTCCTATTTTCTTTTTAATTTGATATAGTAATATTCCAAGTAACAAAAAGTGAATAATAAAACTCATTACTCTTAATTGCATATAGGTAAATACTGTTAATAAAGGTCTTAGAAAAATTAAATAACCATGCCAATATCTAGCATATTCAATCGCTACTAGTTTTTCTCCCTGCAATACTCTTCTTAACTCCATAATTTTAGGAAAATTTTGTAAACTCGTTGCATTATTTGTCACTGTCTTATCAGATACACCCGGAACATAATTACTTCTAGCAAATAGTAAGGAATAAAATGGTTGCTCACTATCAATCGAATAAGCGGTATTCATCATCATAGTATCTGCATAAGTATCAAACATAATGGGTTTATTAAAAGCAGTAATGATCATTTTATAATTTCCATTTTCTTCAATTACATCTAGTGATTTTACTAATTGTTCTTTTATCCAATCAGATGGAAATAAACAAGCTAAATAAAGGCTTAATAAAGCAACGCCTAAAACTACTATAAAAATAAGCGGATATTTTAAAATCTTTTTCATATTTTCCCTCAAAAAAACAACACCTCCAAATAAAAGATTATTTGGAGGTTACTGTTACTTTTTTCTAATTCTAATAACAATTACAATAATTCCAATGATAAGAATACTAATAATTCCAATTCCTACATATGGCCATATCACTATATCAGATGTATCTATTATTTCTACTGGTTTAAACTTTGCAATTAATGTAATATCTTTTGTTACAATATATGATTTTGGATTTACTTCCATTTCTTTTCCATCTTCTATAATCACCCATTTATCAAATTCATATCCTTCATCTGGCACAACAGCTGGAATAGAAACTGGACTCTCACCATATTCTACTTTTTCTTCTAAACTTCCTTCTAATCTTCCATTTTCTTTTGTTTCATACTTTATATTATAACTATTCTTTTTAAATTTTGCAATAAAAATTGTATCTTTTGTAATAATATAACTACTTGGATCTACTTCTTTTTCTACTCCATTTTCTACCACTACCCACTTATCAAAGCTATAATGTTCATTTGCTACTGCATTTGCAATAGTTCCAACTGTTCCTCCATCTTTTACTATAACACTTGTTTCTCCTTCAATACTTCCTCCTTCTCCTGCCTCAAACTTTACAGTATATACTTCTTTGTATTTAGATGAAATTGTTACCATATCTTGATAAGTTGTATTTGTATCAATTGTATTATTTTGATAGTATTCTTCACCAAGTCCTGATCCAGCAACGTTTTGATCAAAAGTTCCTACCATCGATACAACATTTTTATCTGAAATAATTTCTTTTTCTTCTTGTGCTAAAGCATTTTCTAATATTTGATTTTTACTATAAGTAATTTCTTCATCAGAAATTTTATTTCCATGTTCATCTACTTCATAAATATAATATGGTTTTATTCCATCATAATTTTCTATTGTAATAACCGTTTTACCTACTCCATCTACAGTATTTATTAAGTAAATATGATCTGTTTTACTAGTCCCTTCATTTTCAAATAACCCTACATAATAAACTCCATTTTCTTTTTCATCTTCTACTAATCGGTTTATCTCAATGTTTGCTGATACATTTTTTGCAACTTTTAATGATTTCCCTACTAACACATTTCCTATATATTGTTGTGTAGCGTCATAAGAACCATTATACTTATTATAAAAGTGTATCACTTTTGTTTCTGAGTTTACTGTTAAATCTGTATTGGAATCTATATTTCCATTATATTGCAATTTAATTGTTTGATAAGAAGCTGGATAATCTAAAATCGTATATAATATATTTTTATCTTTTAAATATATATATTGATAATTTCCATTCCATTCAACAACAGCCGAATATGTTGGGAATCCAAACAAATTTGCATATACATGTTCTGGAATATATTCATTATTATCTAAATCTAGCTTCACACAATAATATAAATCTGTAAACTTCATATTTATAATTTCATCTTCATTTACAATTAACCAATCTGACTTTCCTTCATATTCGGATGAAATTGTAAAACCATCTGCTAATTTCTCGGCAAACACTACATAACCTTCATCTCGACCTGAAAGTTTATTATAGAAATCCTTACCTACTCTATATTCCAATAATGCAGTTTGTTTTTCCTTATCTACCCATTGAATATCACTATATATTCCCGGAATATCAGAATTAGCATTTGACTCCACTCTAAATTGATATTCTTGTTTTCCACTTTCATATGCTACATCTTTTACATAATTTCCATTACTTTCTGTTAAAGCAATACCATTTTCATCATATACAGTATACTGAATATGATCTGTTAATTTATTTGTACTAAATTGGAAATTAAAACTATAATCTAAATTTGGAATGATACTTACATCATAAGTTTCTATTCCTGTGCCATCACTCGAATAACCAATAGTACCAATCCAATCTCTTCTTCCATTTTCTTGTGTTAGATAAATCTCAAAAGGGAATAAAATTGTTTCTGTATAGTCTATACTTATTTCTACCTTCAAATTTGGTTTTGCTGTAAATTCATAAACCTCTTGCTCTGGATCAAGTTCTGTTGCAAACCAAAAACTAGGTTGACTTAATACATTTCCATTCTCTAATATATGAATGTCATAATACCATTCCATCCCTTCAGATATTAGAATATAATTTACATCAGCTTTATTAAATTCTATTTGATAACTAGCAATATTCCCCTCAAGTCCTAAATAAGTAGTTGTTTGTTCAGGCAATCGATCATCATCATAATTTTCTGCTAATACTATTCTTGACTTAAAGTCTCTTATCATGTATTGTTTATCATATTCTGATATAGAATTATCTGCTAAAACATCTGTAAAATCCATTTTTACGATAATCGTTGTATCATATTCAATTTTATTTCTTTCAACAATAGATCCAATCGTAATGATACTCATCACAACAATGAGCAATAGCCATAAACATATGGTAATTACAGATGTACTTCTTTTTTTAGTCTTTTCCTCTAAACTTGCCATAACTTCTCCTTCCTTTTTTCTATTTTGTTTTTAAAACTATGTTGTGTGTGTGTGTGTGTGTGTGTGTGTAGTATAATCATACTTTCAAAGTTTTTTGTCAACATAATTTTGTTTGATTTTTAGCAATATTTCTATTACAACCGCATATTACCATTCTTAATTTTTTTTCGCAATATTTGACAAAAAAATCATGGACTATCTTCTTCATAATCCATGATCTTTCATTTATTATTTATTTTTATTCTTTTTCTTTATTACAATTAATATTACTATAATTGCTATTACTAAAATACTAATAATTCCAATTCCTACATATGGCCATATCGCTATATCTGATGTATCTATTATTTCTACTGGTTTAAACTTTGCAATTAATGTAATATCTTTTGTTACGATATATGATTTTGGATTTACTTCCATTTCTTTTCCATCTTCTATAATAATCCATTTATCAAATTCATATCCTTCATCTGGCACAACAGCTGGAACAGAAACTGGACTCTCACCATATTCTACTTTTTCTTCTAAACTTCCTTCTAATCTTCCATTATCTTCTGTCTCATACTTTATGTTATAACTATTCTTTTTAAATTTTGCAATAAAAATTGTATCTTTTGTAATAATATAACTACCTGGGTCTACTTCGATTTCTACTCCATCTTCTACCACTACCCACTTATCAAAGCTATAATGTTCATTTGCTACTGCATTTGCAATGGTTCCAACTGTTCCTCCAGCTTTTACTATAACACTTGTTTCTCCTTCAATAGTTCCACCTTCTTCTGCTTCAAATTTTACAGTATATACTTCTTTGTATTTAGATGAGATTGTTACAACATCTTGATAAGTAGTATTTGTACTAATTGTATTATTTTTATAGTATTCTTCACCAAGTCCTGATCCAACAACATCTTGATCAAAAGTTCCTACCATAGATACAACATTTTTATCTGAAATAATTTCTTTTTCTTCTTGTGCTAAAGCATTTTCTAATATTTGATTTTTGCTATAAGTAATTTCTTCATCAGAAATTTTATTTCCATGTTCATCTACTTCATAAATATAATATGGTTTTATTCCATC
>CALXBS010000049.1 GCA_944386605.1 uncultured Clostridia bacterium
ATCTTTTCTTTTACATAGAATTTACTTCCTGTTTCTTTTTCGTCTACTGTGTAAGTAATTTCATTTCCTAAATTATTATACTTTGGTAAATTAGTAAATGTATATTTCCAATTCATCGCTTCTGTTACGCTTTGACTTGCTACTACACTTTCTCCATTTTTTACTTGTAGCGTAATACTACTTGGACGTTTTCCTGCTTCATTATTGTTATCATTCCATGCTTTTATTGCTTCTACCTCTACTGTTTCTCCCGGTACTTCAAATGTATTGGTTACCACATTTCCTTCTACTGTTTTTACATAAAAATCTAGTGTTTCCTTTTCATCTACAGTATAATTTATCTCATTTCCTAAACGATCGTATTTTGGTAAGTTAGTAAAGGTATGTTTCCAATTATTTGCTTCACTTACTTCTTGTTCTTGTACAATATTTGTTCCATTTTTTATTTGTAATGTTACACTTGTTGGGCGCTTATTTGCTTCGTTGCTATTATCATTCCAATTTTTCTCAGCTGTTATTTCTATGGTTTCATTTGGTACTTCAAATTTATTCGTTACAGTATTTCCTTCTATTTTTTCTTTTACATAGAATTTGCTTCCTGTTTCTTTTTCATCTATTGTATATGTAATCTCATTTCCTAAGCTATCATACTTTGGCAACTCAAATGTATATTGCCAATTCATTGCTTCGGTTACGGTTTGTTCTTGTACAATATTGGTTCCATTTTTTACTTGTAATGTGATACTTGTTGGGCGTTTTCCTGCTTCGTTACTATTATCATTCCAGTTTTTTATTCCTGTTATTTGTACTTTATCATCTGGTACTGTAAATGTATTTGTAATCACATTTCCTACGACTGTTTTTGTGTAAAATTCTAAATCTTCTTTCTCATCTACTGTATATACGATTTCATCTCCATTATCATCGTACTTTTCTAAGTCTGTAAATGTTACTTTCCAATTGTTGGATTCATTTGCTTCTTTTTCTTCTAGTAATACTCCTGCCTTCTTTAGCTGGATTGTTACCTTTTCTGGTCTTCTAGTTGTCCCTTCATCTCCTACCCATTTCTTTTCTACTTCTATCTCTGTTTTGTCTATTTTATTGGTTATATTATTTCCTGTTATTTCTGCTATATAATCTGTTACTGCTTCTTCTTCAATTGTATATACAAATTCACTTACTCCTTCTTTATATACGGGTACATCTTCAAATGTATAACTCCAATTATCATTTTGAGTAATTTCTTTTCTTGCATACTCTGTTCCATCTTGCATTAATTTTACGACAATACTTGCTGGTCTTAATCCCAATGCATTTTCATTATCTTCCCATATCTTTCTTCCACTGATTTCCTTCGTAATAGTACTTGTATCTAACTCTACATTTACTTTATTTGAATTAATTCCTACTATATTATCAATTACTTCTCCTGTTATTTCATCGATTGCTCTCCAATTGGTATAACACATATTCTTGCTTCCTATATTTCCACTTGCTGGTAATTCTTCTGGAGCTTCCATAACGATTGTTGCATACACAATACTATTTTTATCTATCACCTTATCTTGTCCATCTGTTCCTTTTCTTAAATCTACGCAAATAGACTTAATTTGTTCATTACTTACTCCACTTGGAGCTACCCATAGTTTTTTCGCACTATCATAACTTAATTCTTTCCATTCACTACTTTCTGTTAAACTTCCTGTTGTTTCATTCGTAGAATAATATACTTTTGGAGCAAATCCTTTCTCTTCTGCTTCCTCTGTACTTACTCCTACAAAACTTCCTTTCCAATTTTCTGTTCCATCTAATGCCGTTTCTATATTATCATATATAATTAAATCCTTAACACTATTTGCTCCTGTTCTTGCTCTTAATTTATACTCATACTGCTTACCTAAACTTACTTTTTGTGTTTCTGTTAAATATGCGTCATTGGTTAAATCTGTTTTTACTGATACATGTACATCTTGATTCGTTGATACTGCGTCAATAATGTTTAGTGTTATAGAATCGTGTAATATTTTTTCATCAGTATTTCCATCTTGATCTATGTCACTTGCTAAACTATCGTATGCGCCATTATCTTGTATCATTGAACTCCCGCTTCCATACAAAAATACATTGTCATCTATATAGGTTCCATATCCATATATTTCATATTCTGCTCCATTTTCTATGTAAGAATCATAAGTTACTCTTACTGGTATTTTTACTTCTAATAAATATGAATAATAGCCTGCTAAATTTATCAAGTTTAAAGGTGCATCTGTAAAATCTAAAACTGCTCCTATGTAAGTACGTCCTGATCCCTTATAATCCTTATCTATATATATTTTCATATGCTCTTTTGCGTATTCCTTATATTCTTCTGCTGACGAAAAGCCAGTACCATCTGACTTTAATATTTTTTCATATTGACTTAAATAAATATTATTTATAATATCTTCTTCTGTGCCATTTAATTCAACTCCTTCAGGCAAAATAGTATATATTTTACATCCTTTATACATATCTAATGTAGCTATATTTTCCTGTAGTTTTATTATGTTAAAATAAATATATCCATAAAAATATTCATTAACATTATCTTTTGCTAAAGCTCCCCCACTATTAGCATTAAATAAGCTATCTAATTTTTCTATTCCATATGATATTGTTACATAATTTCTTTGCATATATTTTCCATATGTTTCTATATCGTATTTTGCTATATAATTTTGAGTTAACTCATTGTTATAACTATCTAGTCCTACTTGATTTTGTAGTTCTAATTCTCCTTCTTCATTTTTTGCATATACTTCTAAATAATTAAAATTATATATTTCTCCTATTTCTGCTACATCTTCTTTTCTAGTTATATAATATCTATCTTCAATTCCATTAAATGCAGTACACTGAATATTAACTCCTTCTTGTACATCATAAATTTCGAAATACCAATCAATTATTTGTTCTTCCTTTTCAAAATTTATTTGCTTAGTTGTACTTTGAGTCTTAAAAGTCTCTCCATATTGAACATACCCATCTGTTCCTCTATATCTTACAAATACCGCACAATCATATTTTCCTTCTTGTAAATTCATACCATTTCCATTTACAAAATTTTTAAAAGGAATTTTTAATGATGTTAAATAATAATCTTTCTCATTTAACATAGAAAAATTATTATTTTCATCCGTTATTCCTAATATATCACTTCCTATTCTTACTGTTATTGGGTCTCCAGTATAAAATACTTTACAACCATTTTTAAAACTAACTAATGTTTCATATCCATTTAATGTATTTGTATAGTTAACATATTCACAATAATCATCATTTTCTTCAAGTACACTATATAAGGCACCTGTATAAATAAATTCAAATTTACTTAGGTCATTTGTTACAACTTTACTTGACAATATAGATTCTTCTTCCTCATCTTGATAAATTCCCATATATACAAATTCTGTATCTACAGTTTGATCTTTATAGCTTTCTTTTGGATACCCTATATAGAGATAAGTTACTGTCTCTTCTTGATTTTTGCCAAACGCCCTATGATTTATATTATTTCTTATAACATAATAATCTTCACTTATTTCTGATATAATATTTGTGCTATTATCTACTATAACACAATCCATAGATGGAGTTTTTACTTTTAAATAAGGAATTTTTTCACTATAATCATCAAATACTGTATTTCTTACATTATTGTCTTGTGTACTTTGAGTAATTTGATATTTTATCCAAACATAATCCTCTGCATTAGATGGTAAACCATCATAGGAAGTTATTTTAGAAGCGTAAGAATAATTTATTTGAAATGTTTTTTTATTTGTGTAAGTAGTAAAAGTAACCTCATTGGATTCTAAATTTTCATTTAAATTTGCTTTCATAGATACAGTTCTTCCATTTACTACTGCTTTACTTCCTATAGCATAAGTAACTTGTATGGTTCCTTCAAAATTTATATTTTCTTCTATTGCATAATTATTATAAAAAGTATATAGATTATTAGTACTGTCATATGTATAACTCCAATCATATTGTTTAGTAGAAGCGTTTTTTACATCTGCTGCTATTACTTTATCTAGTATATAACCGTTGTGATCTTTTAACACTTTCCATACCATCCAATGTAATTTGTAACTCGCCTGGTTCATATCTTTTTTGAACATCTGCATTTCGATATGTAACCTGCAATGTCACTGTTTTTTCCTCAGTATCACTTGTAGCATTCCATGTAATATCTTGCTTTTTTTCATCTCCATTATCTTCATACATATCTAAAACTATTTCAAAGTTATCATCCGATATATCCACTAATGCACTTTTTTGGGATAGTGAACTTACTACTATGGTAGACATCGTTGTAATCAAAAATAACCACAAAAATATTGTAAATATGGACACTTTTCTTTTTCGTTTCTTCTTTATTGTTTTTGCATTTTTCCCCTTTTCCATATATCCAATCTCCTTTCGCTTGTTTTTATGTTATTTATCTTTTTTAGTATGTTACCTACGACATAGTTTTTATATTACTAAAACTATGTTGTGTGTGTGTGTGTGTGTGTGTAGTGTAATCATACTTTCAAAAGTTTTAATTAACATAATTTTGTTCGCTTTTTAGCAATATTCCTATTACAAACGCATACTACCATTTTTAACTTTTTTCCGCAATATTTTTGAGGCAAAAAAAAGACTGTAAAAAACACTTTTACAGCCCTTTTTCCTAACAAAGTTAGGTCAAGATTAAAATATATTAAGGTTTCATCGGTTTACAAATTTAAAAATTCTTTTTTCACTATGCCTGTTGTATTAATATAATAATCATGCCTTTGAATAATTTCTTTAACAGATTCTTGAATATCAAAAATATAATAACAATTAATAACATACCCCTTCGCATTGCTAATATCTATATATTTATTTACCTTATTTACAAAACTTTCTTTTCCGCTTACCACGAAAACAAATTTTTCTTTTGTATAATTATTGGTTATTTCTTCATTTAACCATTGTGTGTAAAATAGCTTATCATCCATTTTTTTATAAAATTTAGAAATGATATTTTTTAGCCTCTTTTCCTCATTTTTTTCATTTATATAAATGACTTTTACATTTTCAAGTTCCTTATTAATAAAATTATTGGCAATAATACAGGCATGCGTATAGTTCACTGTAAAACAGCATAGTTTTATCTTTTTCATCCTTTGTTCCCCCTCTTATGCTTTTAATTCTATCACCAATAAAAAAGCAAGTCAATTTCTTTTTTTAGCTATTTTTGTAATATTTTGTAGATAATAGAAAACATAATATTATTCGACTTTTTTAGAAAAATTTTGCGCAAATTTTCTTATATAAAAAAGAACCATGGATATTATTTTTATTCCATGATTCTATTTTTTATTATTTTCTTGTTTTATTTTTTCTAACAATTAACACTACTACAATTATTCCAACTACTGCAACTATTGCAACGACTACATATACCCACACTTGAATATCAGATGTATCTATATCTACTATGGTATCTATTTTCTTAAATTTAGCAATAAATGTAACATCTTTAGTAACTACATATTCACTTGGATTTACTTCTACTTCTTCCCCATTTTCTACGACTATCCATTTGTCAAATTCATATCCTTTTTCTGGTATTGGAGTTGGTATATTTTGTGGTGTTTCTCCAGTAAATACGGTTTCTTCTCTATCTCCTTCTAATGATCCACCTTCTTCTGTTTCATAAGTAATATGATGAGTTGCTTTTTTATCTCCTATAGAAATAGTTGTTTGATAAATATCTTTTACTGTTAACATATTATCTACATAGTCTGCTTCCCCTGTTCCTGTACTTTCTTCTACTAAAATATCGGTTGGAAATTGGTTAGCATTGTCTATACCTGATTTAACAGAAGAAACAATCTCTTTATCTGTAGTAATTTCTGACGTTCTAAAATCGTATGTGTCATCAAAATTTACTACATATCTTTCTGTCTTTATTTTATTTCCATTTTGATCAACTTCATATAGATAATAATTTTTATCTTTCATAAAATCTTCTATTACAATTTGATTAAACCCGCTACCATCTACTACTTCTATATTTACAATTTTATCAGTATTGGTGGTTGTTTCATCTTCAAATAATCCTATATAATAGGTTCCATCTTTTCCTACTTTCTCTATAGTAACATTTCCTTCTAAAAGATGACAATATCCTAATTCTGGTGATTTTATTCCTATTTGATATCCATTTGTATAGTCAGGATCATAAAAATATTTAACATGCATTTCTGCCTCATCATATATATTTAGTATTTTTTTATCCAATTGTGTATTATCAAAATCTTGATAAATAACATGGATTGGTTCACTTTGACAAAGTGGATCTTCTACAAATTGATACCAATAAATTGTGTTGCTATCTTTTACATAAATGTATTGCAAGATATAGTTATTGATAAATAATTCAAAAATTGTATTAGGAATCTCTTCATTATTTTCTTCTTCTGGTATACTATCTAAAATTTTCCATTGTACATTATTTTCATATTCCGCTGAAAGTATAAAATGATCACCTAATTTTTGACTATAAATTGCTTTTGAACCTATATCAATCATTGGTCTACTTTCTAAATAGGCAGTGTTTCCTAGTAACATTTCTGCTTTTCCAGTATTTTTATCTACCCATTTGATACTACTTGTAATTACAGTATCTGAATCAAATTTTTCTTCAACTTCTTCTGGAGAATAATATTTAAATATGGCGGTAAATTCATTATATTCATCCGGCAAAATTAATCCTTGTATATTAACGTAATCAAAAGCATTAAAAAGACCTATTATTTCATTATCTTGTTCTAATGTAAAATAAGATCTAGAACCATCAGAAAAAAATATCTGATCTATTTCTAAGTATGTTATTTCTTGACTTTGTTCTTCTGTAATATAATTTTGTATTAAAAATCTGATTTCTTTATTTTCTTCATCTATTTGAAAATATGTTTGCCCTAAATCTATTTTATTATTTTCATCTTTCTTAAAATAAATCTCTATTCTTTCTACTTTTTCTTTTAAGCGTTCCATACCTTCTTCGGTATCTGCTTTTACTCTTACCATTGTACCAAATTCAGGTAAGAAATGATATTCATTTTGATCTGTTAAATCTATATAATACTCATATGATCCATATTTGTTTGGAATTCCATAAAAGACTTCATCACCCAAATATAATTCTGACTCTGTAGAATAAAAATAAAATGATTTTGCTAACGGATATTTTACACCCAAAAACTTATCTTCAGTATCTCCAATTTTATAACATCCATCAATAATATGACTAGAAAATTTATCTGCATTTTTGGCTTCTTCGGCAGTACAATCCATTAAATAGACAGATCTTAAAAATTCTTTATCAATAACTTCTATTTTTAATATCTCTCCTTGTGCTTGAAATGTATATTCTGATTTTAAATCTTCAATTTTTATCTCTTTATAATATCCAAACTCTAATAAGTTTCCATCTTCATAATAATCAAAATAACTTAAGTATATTCCAAAATTCTCCGTTGGCATTTCATCCATTTCATAAACATAAATATTATTATTTTTTTCTTTTAGAGTCAGATGAATTTCTGTATCACTTTCTTCATAAGCAAATATATAATTATAAAATTCTTCATCCTCTATAATTTTCTCATCAAAAAGATCCAAAAACTCCTGATCGATTAAACTAAAATCCAGATTAATTCTAATAGGACTTTCTAAATTTTCTACTGCATTTTGTTTTCTTATACTTCCAATCGTAATTACAGACATTGTTACAATTAAAAATAACCACAAAAACACCGTAATAATGGATACTTTTCGCTTTTTTCTGCTCTTTTTTTCCTCTTCCATTTATCTTTCTCCTTCCATTTATCTTTAGTTTTGCATTTTTATGTTATTTATTCTTTTTTGCACAATTAGACTACAACATAGTTTTTTGGATGTTTTTAAAACTATGTTGTGTGTGTGTGTGTGTGTGTGTAGTCCAATCATACTTTCAAAGTTTTTTGTTAACATAAACTTTTATTCTTTTCTGCAATATTCCTATTACAACCGCATACTATCATTTTTGTTTTATTTTTACAACTATTTCTAAGTCAAAAAAATATCACGAATACTACTACATATCCATGATATTTTTAATTTAATTTATTTTATTTCTTATCTTTTGATTTTACTTTATTTTTTCTAACAATAAATATCACTACAACAATTCCAACTACTGCAACTATTGCAACTACTACATATACCCATACTTGTATATCCGATGTATCTATATCTATGACTTTATCTACTTTCTTAAATTTCGCTATAAATCTAACATCTTTAGTTACTACATATTCACTTGGATTTACCTCTACTTCTTCTCCATTTTCTACGACTACCCATTTATCAAATTCATATCCTTCTTCTGGTACTAGATTTGGTACTTTTTGTGGTGTTTCTCTATTCTTTACATACTCTTCTGTTTCTCCTTCTATTTTTCCTCCTTCTTCTGCTTCATAATTTACCCTATGAATATTTTCCTCTTTTATAGTTACTTTTGCTTGATATATATCTTTTACAGATAACATATTATCTATATAGTCGTTCTCTCCTGTCCCTGTACTTTCTTCTATTGGTGAATAATAATTTTTATTTACAATACCAGATCTTACAGAAGATACTATTGTTTTATCAGATGTAATCTGTGCATTTCTTATATCATAACTATTTGCAAAATCCACGGGATATGAGATATTACTAAGCTTATTTCCATTTTCATCTACTTCATATATAGTATAATTTTTATTTGTGTCATAATTTTCTAAATTAATTTGTACACTTCCACTACCATTTACTACCTCTAGTTTTTCTATTTTAGTAAGTATATCATCTTCAAATAATCCTATATGATAGATTCCATCTGTTCCCATTTTATTAATGACAACATTTCTTTCTTCTAAATGTTCAAATCCTAAATTTGGTGATTTTATTTCTGCACAAGATACTTGATATGGATAAGCAAGATCTATTGGTTTATAACTAGTTGTAAAGCTACTAAATTCATGAGAGGTTAATATTTCTTTTTGCTGATTTACTGTTTCATAATCTTTAAAATAAACATAGATTGGTTCTCCTTGATATACAAAATCTAGTATATTATACTTCCAATAAATGGTATTACTATCTTTTACATAAATGTATTTTATATTGATATTCTCTTTAAATAAATTAAGAATTTCAGTTGCAACACCTAAATCATTTATTTCATCTGATATATGTTCTACTATCTTCCATTTTTCATTATTTTCATATTCTGACGAAAGCACAAATTGTTTATCTAAAGTCTGAACATATATTGCTTCTTCTCCTATTTCAAAAGACATTTCTGGAACATACGAACTTGTATTGCTTAATATAATTTCTGCTTTTCCTGTATTTTTATCTATCCATTTTATCTGTTCTTTTGCATATGTGTTATGATCTAATTCATAGATTTTATCATCTAAAATAAATTTTGCAGTGATATTAAATTCATTATATTGATCTCCTTTTACGATCCCATTTAAATCTAAGCTCCCCCTATATGCAATCAGTTCTCCATTTTTTTCTAAATAACGAAATTCCGTATAATCATTTGCTCCTTTAAAATAATAATCCATAAAACGTGTATCTTGTGGTAAATATGTTGGAGATATAATTTTTATTGTCTGATTCTCTACTAAATCTTTATTAACTAAATAAGATTTGCCTATATCAATATCCTCAAACTCCTCATCACTAAACCAAATATTAACATTTTCTGATGTCAACTCTTCTTCTAGAGATTCTAATATCTCATTTGGTAGACCTTCTACTTTTATATTTACAACTGTTGCTTCTCTTAACCCACTAAAATGATAGGTGTTACTATCTGTTAAATCTTTAAAATATACCCCTTCATCTTCTTCAAAATATTTTAATACCCTATCTTTTTCATAAAGCTTATAGAAATTATATTCAGAATCAAAAATTGAAATAGATTTTGTCCTACTTGTTCTTACTCCTATCCATTTGTCACCATTATGAAGTTCGTCGTATCCTTTAACCTGTATTAAAGGTGAAACTATTGCTACATTTTCTAACTCTTCTACACTAGTGACTTCTTCTATTTTTTCATTAACCAAAAACATTATATCAGGAAAGCCTAACACACTAACTTCTAATTTTTCACCTCTTGCTTCAAAAACATATTCTGATTTTAACTCTTCTACTTTTACTTCTTTATAATATACAGCAGATCTACCATTATTATTATCACCTATAATCTTACTTTCTAGTAATTCACCATTTTCATAATAATCAAAAATTAGAAAATATAACATAAAATCCTCAGTTGGTATCTCTTCTAATTCATAAGTGTAGATTTTATTTTCTACTCCTATCAATTCTATTTTTGATTCTCCACCATCTTCTAGCACATTTTCATCTTCTATAAAATTCATAGAAGAAAAAGCTTCCAATACTTCATCATCAATCTGATTCATATCTAGTTTTATGGTTACTTTATCAAAAGAATTTTCAATTGCATTTTGTTTTCTTATACTTCCAATCGTAATTACAGACATTGTTACTATTAAAAATAACCACAAAAATACTGTAATAATGGATATCTTTCGCTTTTTTCTGCTCTTTTTTTCCTCTTCCATTTATCTTTCTCCTTCCGTTTATCTTTAGTTTTTGCATTTTTATGTTATTTATTCTTTTTTGGCACAATTAGACAACAACATAGTTTTTGGGATGTTTTTAAAACTATGTTTTGTGTGTGTGTGTGTGTGTGTAGTCCAATCATACTTTCAAAGT
>CALXBS010000050.1 GCA_944386605.1 uncultured Clostridia bacterium
CCATATCTTTTTTCCACTAATTTCTTTTACTACATCTAACTTATATATTTCTACATTTACTTGATTGGAATAGATTCCTTCTACATTATCTATCACTGCACCTAATGGATCGATTGCTCTCCAATTTGTCCAAAACATATTATTGGCTGACGCTACTAGCGTTTTATCATCTGGTGCCTGCATTTTTACTAGAACAAACACAACATTGTTTGGTGTAAGTTCCATTTCTGTCCCATCTGCATTATATCTTAAATCTACACAAATAGATTTTACAGTACTTTTATCTACATTATCATCTAGCAATTTCCATTTATCTGGCACTTCCGTTAACTTTCCTGGATTTAGTTCTGTTGAATAATATACTTTTGGTGCATACCCTTTCGACTCTGCATAAGTTGTATCTACTCCTAAGAAACTTCCTTTCCAACCTTGACTTACATCTGCTCCATTTTCATCTATGATTGTCTCTATATTATCATAAAGGATTAGATCTTTAATACTATTTGCTCCGGTAGTCACACGTAATTTATAATCATATTCTCCACCAGCGCTTACTTCTATCGTTCCTTCTACATATCTCCCTTGTGTTAAATCTGTTCTTACTTGTTTGATGACTGCTTGTTGTGACGATACTGCATGCGTTATATTCAAAGTATTTGATCCATACTCTAATTTCTCTTCTGTATTTCCATCTTGATCTATATCACTTGCTAAATTATCATATTGTCCATTGTCAATTGTTGAAAAATAATCATAAGAATATTCTTGATTATTCCACATACTATATATATAGTTTTTATAACTTGTCCCATATTCTAATATACTTTCATATGGTATTTCTACTTGGATATTATAAATTATATAAAAATGGTCTTCATCCAATTCATATATTAAATAATAGCTCCAATCTATTTCATTTAAGTTAGTTATGATACTTATTTTTGTTCTTCTACTATCCTGATAATTATAATCTATTTCTACTTCTGTATGTTCTTTTATATAATTTACAAAATCATCTTTATTTTCAAATATTGTTCCATCCTTTAATTTTAAATTTTCATACGCAGAAGTATTACAAGACAAATTATTTATAATTTCTTCTTCATTATAATTTAAAAACATCCCTTCTGGCAATATATCATATGTTTTTATGATTACATCTTTATTTACTTCATAACACCTCAAATCAAAGTGATTCTGCAATTCATAATTATATGTATACTTTTCTTCTCCTACGTTATTTTGTAAATTATTTCCAACTTTTTCAGCATATAAAGTAAAATTACCAAAATTTATAGTTCTACTAACATAACCTCTTTGCATGTATGTCCCATATGTTGCTTGATCATATTCTGCTATTTTTAATGTTGCCGGTGTTATATAACTATCTAATGTTGTTTCATTGACTAATGTTCTATTTCCATTCTCATCTTTATGATATACCTGTAGATAATCAAAGTTATATATACCTTCTCCCCCCGCTCCACAATCTTGTGTATATATATTTGTATACACGTATATAGGATCTGCTTTATACAAAGTCTTATCTAAATTTTTAATTACTACTTTTATTCCTACTATATTATCATTATCAAATTCTATATAATCGCTTAATGTTGCAATGTGAGATGGATCAATTGTAAACTTTTCTCCCTCCCCAGTTATTCCTGTTTTATATATTACATATTCATTTGTATTTTTATATCTTACTTGTAACTCCCATTCATATCCTATTAACTTATCTCCTTGCGTTTCACTATATTTATTATATGTGTAAAATACTGGTATCCCTACACTTGTAATATGATACTCATCATCTTCTAATTTGGTTATCTCTCTATTTTCTCTTCTGATATATAATAAATCATCTCCTATTTCTACATCCATTATAGAATCCGTATAAACAGCAGTTGGATATAAATACCAAACAGAAGTTACACCTTTTTCTGATTTTATTTGATTTAAATATATTGGAAAAGCAGTAGGAATAGTGGTACTTTTAGATATATCATACAATTTTCCCCTATATACGAAATTAAAAGCTACTAAATTGCTCGCTACATCATCTTCTGCTAATTTTTGCATTTCTTCTTCATCTTCATATCTCCCCCATAATTCTGCCGTATTTGTTATACTATCGCCTTCTTGATACTTATCTTTTGGATATCCCACATAATAACATGCATTTGTAGGAGCAAAGTAAGCATAACTATTATGCCAATTTTTATCCAGATAATAATATGTATTTCCCTCTTTTGGTTCTATTTTATTTAAATTCCTATCATACATTACACAACCGTCTGGTAATGTCTCTTTTATTCCTATAAACGACGAAGTAATAGAGCTATTTCCATTTATATCTAAAGCATATATCGTTCCGTTACTATGTTGTATGTTAAAATGATATCTAACCCAATAATAGTCATCTAGTATATCTTCTATTTTTGTATAATCTATTCTAGGTGCTGAATATGCAATCTTTATTATTTGATATGTTCTTTTTTTTCCTGTATAATGGAAATTACATACATTTGATTCCATTGCTATTATCTCTTCTGACTCTATATTTTCTTTTATTTTTGCTTGATATTCTAAATTAGTTTCTATTCTAAATCTTGGTAATAAATTATATACTATTTGTATAGTTCCTTCAAAATGTTCATTCTCAGCTACTACCATATTATTAGTAAATGTATATACATTATTTTTTTCATCATATACATAACTCCAATCATATTGTTTTTCACCACTATCTTCTTTGTCTGCTGCTACAACTACATTATTTGTTAACCAATAATCATATTTTGAGGTGTATATAGTTGTATTTCTCCAATATTCACTAAAACTATCTTTCGCTATCCCAGGTATTTCTACTACAATCTCTCCGGGTTGATATTCTTTTCCGGTTGTGCAAGCATAGTTTATTTGCATAGTTAATTGTTTTGTTTCATCTTCATTAGTTGCATTCCATGTAAAATCTGTAATAGCTTGATCGGGTGTATCACTACTTCTATCATACATGACTAATTGTATATTCCAGTTATTATCTGTTATTTCGATTGCACTTTTCTTTGTGAGTGATCCTATCGTAATGGTAGACATCGTTGTAATCAAAAATAGCCACAAAAATATCGTAAATATGGATACTTTTCTCTTACGTTTTTTCTTGTTTTCTTTTTGCTTTTTCATACCTTTGCTCCTTCCTTTTCTTTCGTTTTTGCATTTTTATGTTATTTATTCTTTTTTGCACGATTAGACTACAACGTAGTTTTTTTCATGTTTTTAAAACTATGTTGTGTGTGTGTGTGTGTGTGTGTGTGTGTGTGTGTGTGTGTAGTCCAATCATACTTTCAAAGTTTTTTGTTAACATAAACTTTTATCTTTTCCTGCAATATCCCTATTACACCCGCATACTACCATTTTCATTTTTGTTTTGCAATATAAAACGCAAAGAATGCCGGACTTTTACATCCAGCATTCCTTGTTTTAAAACTTCAACTCTGTCGTGGGTACCGGTTTAGAAGAAGACGACGTCTTTCCACTTTCCACCGACATCCTCGTACGCAACTGATTGATATACGGGGTCAACTCATCCATCAGCTGATGAGCTTCTTTTAACTCAGCCTGAATTTTAGGTAACATTTCTGAGCCGACCTGTTCAATCTCCTGACAACTCTTGATAATATACTGCGTTGCCTCTTTAGCTGCAGACAAGCTATAGAAACCACTATAGATGAGCTCTTCCGAATCTTTCACATTTTTGGCAACATTTGCAGATACCTTTTTTATGAGCCCATTATTTAACTGAGTAATCTCACGATATCCTCTTAAGATCTCGCCATTCTGAGCATCCAAAATAGCATTTCTTAACTGTTGTGCCATCAATGCCATACTGTTGTTACTCTGAGTATTGATAGAGATCTGCAAATTACGATTCGTACGCTCAATTGCAGAAAGCTGTCCTACGCTTAACCGATACATTACCCTAGATCTTTCGAGGTTGATAAGAACGATCTGTAATAACTCACATCCCTCTTTTAAGGTATTGTATTCATCCTCAGCCGCCTGGAGACCAGTTTTTTCAAAGGCTTCTTTTTTGACCGAAATTTCCTGTTCTAAGCGTTCCATAGCCATATAGCCAGCTACCAGATACTTCTCCAAGAGTTCACCGGTTAAAACATCATCGACCTTGGCACTGGTGGTATTAAACATAGACTTTTTAAGAATATCTAACCAATTATCACAAGATTCTTTTAACTGCTTTAACAAGCGATAACTGGTTGCTGCTTTTACCTGAAGATCCTTCATCTTTTTCTCAGATCTCTTGCTTGATATCCTTAAAAGAATCTTCTCGATGAAACTGGGCTCTTTTAAAGCCAGGTTAAAATCCTCATATTGCTCATTTGCCTCTTTTGATAAAGAAATCACCATCTGCACAACCTGCTGATCTGCTGACGTTCCTTCCTCATTCTTTAAAATCTTCCCGCACTGATCAAAAGTAGAAATTAAGGGATTAGAACCATATGCCATCACTTTATCCATCTCTGTTACGTTAATGGCGTCTGCCAATGCCTGAATCTCTTTTCTTTGATCTTCCGGATAAGAAAGAAACGCCTCCTTGTAATTTAAGGTTGCAACCTGCGTGTTCTTCAAATCTACATCCGCACTCAGCCGAAACTCCTCCATTGCTTTTGTTGTTGTCTCTGCCATCTTCAAATTTCCTCCTTTAAAATATTAATTTATGAAATTTAAAAAACATCACGTACATTATATCATAGTTTTTGCTAAAAATCAAGTATAATTGTATCTTCATTTAACATAAAAAAAGAAAGCTCGTTTAAAAGCTCTCTTTTTACATAGTTAATGTTCCACCAGGAGTATCCAAAATCATCAATATTTTTTCTTCTAAACCACTACTTGCATTGATATAGATTAAGAATTCTCTATCTTCAATTTTCCCTTTAAACTCATATGTTAAAATCTCACTCTTAGAATCCGTTGGAATCACTGCAAGCCCTTCTGCTAATATTTCAATATCTGGATTAATTTTTGCCCTTGCCTGCTCAATTGTCACTTCTGGAATAAGATTTTCTCGAATACTATGATTGAAAATATAGCCTTTTGCTTC
The DNA here is from genome assembly GCA_944386605.1 of uncultured Clostridia bacterium. Lineage (GTDB taxonomy): Bacteria > Bacillota > Clostridia > TANB77 > CAG-465 > CAG-465. The sequence goes on from CALXBS010000050.1 coordinate 5,129, forward strand.
ATAGCTTAAAATATTCCCTGTTTCTAAAGATACTTTTACTTTAATTAAATCCGGGTATAAAATGACGTTATCTTGAACACCAGCATAATTAATTGTAACAGAATGATTTTCTTGTAAATAGTAGGTTTCTTCTACATCCGTAATACCATTTTTTTCTAGAAATGCCATTGCTTTTTGAGAAGCCTCTTCAACAGATATCTGATCCCTTGTATTATCTTCTGAATAAAGCATTAAATATAGTTTTCTATTCTTTTTTGTAATGCTCAATGTTTTGGTTTCTTTTTCTTCTTTTAGTTTTACGTTATAGTTATATAGCTCTACCGTTCCAACTGTATCTCCTGTATATTCTAAAGACTCAATACTAGATTCTTCAAACAATTCATAAATGGTTGTTCTTGCTTCCTCCTCTGACACATTTTCTCCTGTTAAAAAATTAGGCTCCAATGTTAAAATATGATCTGAAAAAGCGCCATCATAAATGAGTCCTTCATAATTTTGGAATGTTTTGTTTATACTTTCTATATTGCTATTTCCACCTTCTACATCTGGCAATTTCTCATTACCAATTTTAGCCAGCTCATCCCATTTGATTCTTCCAGCATTTAAATCCTGATAAATTTCACTTAACACATCCGAAAATTCGACTGCATTACTAGATATTTCTTTAATATTTCCATAATCTTGTTCTGTTAATCCATTTCCAGCAATAATTTGCTTCATCAAAGAATAAGAATAGTCACTTACTTGTGTCAAAAACTTAGAAGCATTTTGCATAGAATCTTGTGTAACTGGAAATTCTTCTAAACAAGTTTTTGCTAAATTAGATTGTCTCCATATATCTGCAAGTGTACTAATCTTTAAAGTATCTGTATTGGTAAGTTGCAATTTTTGTAATTCTACCTCTACATTTTGAACATAACTAATGACTTGATACATCGCCTTGTTATACTCATCTTGTACTTTTTGTTTTTCTTTTTGAAACAAACTTGCCATTTCCAGACCAAAAATCGTCATCGCACCAAATACCATAAATAATAATATACCAAAATATTTTTTGTTAATTTTCTTTTTCCATTTATCAATTTTTATCTCTAATTTTTCTAACATTAGCTTTCACCCAAAGCAAAAACATGCTTTCCTATCGTTCTAACTGTTTTTAATGAAAAGAGCCATTTGCTACTAGTCTTACTCGGATTATAGAAATAAAGGGCTCCATTGGTTGGATCAGCACCATTCATAGCTTCTAATGCTGCTTGATACACGGTTGAATTCTCATCAATGGGTTCATTGATCTGACCATCGGTTACGCAAGAAAATTGACCTTTTTGGTAAATCACACCTGCTATGGTATTCGGAAATTTTGGACTTTTTACTCGATTTAAAATAACGGCTGCAACTGCTACCTGTCCTTCATAAACCTCACCTCTTGCTTCTCCATTAACCAGTCTTGCTAAAAGATTTACCATATCATCTCCAGCAGGATTATCTGTCTGAGTAGAGCTTTGGTTGGTTTGCGTTGCTGCTAGTAATTTTTCTTTCCAAGAAGAAATATCTTCTGTTTGAAGAGAAATGAGTAAAACAAGTAATAAAAAACCAATAAAAAATATATGTATTGAATAATTTTTCTTTTTCATAATTCCTCCACTTTCTAATAGTTTGCATAGAAAAAGAAATTTTATACAATACATATTTAAAAATTAAAAAATATAATGGATCACAATTAAAGCAATGACACCTGGAACCCCAAGACTTCCACTAATTAACGCCGTTACAATGTTAAATGGAATGTGTAAACCGATTCCTTCCCCAAAAATATTTACCAAAAGGATCATAAAAAGACCTAAAACAATGTTAATTATTAATTTTACGATTTTTTTAAACGGCCATGTAAATATTTTGGCAATGATAATGACTGCAATGACAGTTAATACAAAAACAATATATTGCATTCTAAAACCTTCCTTCTAGTTTATTATATGACTTTTTTAATTTTTTATTAAAAAAAGACTGTAATTTCTTACAGCCTTATAATATTCTAATAATATCTTTATAGGTAATGAAAATTGTTAATAATAGCAATAATCCTAAACCGATATACGAAATAATTGCTTCTGCATTTTCTGGCAATTTCTTTCTTGTAATCGCTTCTCCTATAACAATTACTACTTTTCCTCCATCTAATGGTGGGAAAGGTAAGATATTAGCAACACCTACTGCTAAACTAATAATTGCCATTAAGTTTAAGAATTCTAAAACACCTCTTGTTGTAGAAACAACCTCTCCTATTCCAACAATACCAGACATTTGATCTACTTGAACTTTTCCTTTAAATAAATCTACATAAGATTTGATAATTGTAGAAACATTATTTTTGGTATTTGCCCAAGCGTAAGTTAAATTGGTATCTACTACCTCAACACTAAAATCTAAATTAAATTCTTTTTTAGATTCTGGTACTAAGTTAAAGGTAAGAATTTCACCATTTCTGTCAATGGTATATTCTATTTCTTTTCCTGCATTTTGACTCGTAATTCTTTTTACATCTGTAGAATTTTTGGTTTCTTCTCCATTAATTGCAATGATAGTATCATGTGCTTTTAATCCTGAATTACTAGCAACACCACCTGCTGCAACAATCTCAATTTGGTTAGTCACATCTACTCCATTTTCAGCAGTTACAAATGTAATCCCTATATATCCAACATCTTGTACGGCGTCTTTTACTAATGTCGTATAAGTTTGGTTATCTCTTTCATATTCTATTTCTAAATCATTAGAATCTAATTCTGTTAAGTCTAGTGACAATAATTCACTAGCTGTTTTTATTCTCTTTCCATTAATTGCAGTAATGGTATCTCCTTCTTGAATTCCAGCGTCTCTTAAAATAGAAACTTCTGGTAATTCTTTAATTTGTGTAGTAGCAGTTGGAGAAGAAAATGCAACTCCCATAAAAATAATAAGTGCAAGAAGTGCATTAAATGTAACACCCATGATCAAAACAAATATTTTTTGAAATACATTTTTCTTCTCAAAAGAATCTTCTCGATCAGAAGTTCCTTCTTCTCCTTCAATTGCACAATATCCTCCAAGTGGAATACATCTTAAAGAATACATTGTTCCTTTATATTTCTTTTGAATAATTTTAGGTCCAAACCCAATTGAAAACTCATTAACACCTATCTTACATAATTTAGAAGCTAAAAAATGTCCAAATTCATGTATAGTTGCTACAACACCTAAAATAATTATCAATTTTATAAGCGTAATAATAAATGTTAGCAAATTAGTTCCTCCTTATATAAATAGCATGGCTATTTTTATACATATATATACTGCTGGAGCAGTAAATAATATACTATCGCAACGATCCAAAATGCCACCATGTCCTGGCATTAAAGTGCCAAAATCTTTTATTCCACAATATCTTTTTACCAAAGAAGCAGATAAGTCACCAAATTGTCCTAAAACACTCGTTACAATTGCAGTTACAATCATAAATAGCATATTAACAGGAATTGCTAATGCATATTCCATAATAAGTGCCACAATCACATAGGCAATGATTACACCAATCACTCCTGCTAAAGCACCTTCCACTGTTTTCTTTGGACTTATTCTTTCACACAATTTATGCTTTCCAAAACGACTACCAATTTCATAAGCGCATGTATCTGAAATAGAAGCACTTAGTAAAGAAAGTAGTACAAATATTCTTCCATGTTCCATCATGGACAACAATTTGATAAATGAAAACATAAACGGAATGTATAATAAAGAAAATACTGTAATTGTCATATCTATAATCGTATATTTTCCTTTATGAAACATCATATAGATAAATGAAATAATTAAAACGGCTGGTAATAAAATTTGAATGAGTAATATTTTTAAATCTAAATCTATATAATCTTCTGCAAGAAAAATTCCAAAACAACTTAAATATCCAAGCCATGGAATTGGATGATAACCTTTTGCACGAAAAGCATTGTTATATTCATGTATTCCAAGTAACGATATGACTAACACTAATAATGTATATACAATTGGTTGATGGATCATTAAAACTGCTATTACAACTAAAACAAAGATAATGGCGGTAATGATTCTATTCATTTTATCTTTCACATTATCAACCTCACATTAAACTTCCATAACTTCCTTTTCTTTTGCAGAAATCATGGTATCGATTTTTGCTATATATTTATCGGTTATTTTTTGAATTTTATCTTGTGCTACTTCTAATTCATCTTCTGTCATTTCATTAGATTTTTGCAAAGATTTTGCAGTATCAATAAATTCTCTTCTAATATTTCTAATAGATACTTTTGAATCTTCTCCTAAAGACTTTACTTCTTTAGAAATTTGTTTTCTTCTTTCTTCATTTAATTCTGGAAAAGTAAGTCTAATAGAATTTCCATCATTAATTGGATTTACACCTAGCTCTGCAACTTGAATTGCTTTATGAATAGGGCCTAACAAAGATCTATCCCAAGGAGTAATTAAAATTTGTCTTGCCTCTGGAACAGAAATAGAACCTACTTGATTTAAAGGTGTCATTGCTCCATAGTAATCTACTGTAATTTTATTTAATATAGCAGGATTTGCTCTTCCTGCTCGAATAGCCATTAATTCTTCCTCTAAAAAATCAATTGCTTTCTGCATTCTTTCTTCAATTAAATTATAATCCATAAATTTCTCTCCTTTAAAAAACATATAATATTATTATACAACAATCCAAGAAAAAATCAAGATATAATCGTATGTAAAGTGCTTTTATTTAAGAAGAATTTCTTTCCTTATTTTATTATATTTTTCTTAGATAAAAATCATACCTTTAAAACATTTTTAATTGTTAATTTCTATCATTTATGCTATAATACAAACAAAATATAACTACAAATTCTTAACTAAGAGGAGGACATATAACTATGCAATATTTAACAAAATCCACAACCAAACTTTTAAAGAAAGTAAACATCTTTTTAAGTATTCTTATTCTTCTCTTACTCATCTTGGAAGAGTATTATGTTTTTACAACACGGTTAGACTTTATCCTTTCGCTTTTTTCTTTAAAACATGCTCTTATCTGGATTTTTATCCTTCTTCTCATGGGGACAAATCTTCTTGTTTTCTTAATTTACCAAGATGGATATTTTTCCTTAAAACTTTCTTTAGGGCTTGTTTTCGTTTATCTTATGACTATTGGATTTTTAATCGTTTTATTTTTACAAACAAAGCACATACAAATTGCAAAACTGATCGATTTCCGAAAATCTTTACTAGGAAACTTGTGCATTTTTCTTCTATTTACAGTTTTAGAAATCATCCCTATTTTTTGTGCTTTAAAAAGGGGCTGTAAAAAAAGTCCCAAAGAAAAATGAGTGAAAAAAATTTTTTCGCTCATTTTTTCATATACATAAAA
>CALXBS010000051.1 GCA_944386605.1 uncultured Clostridia bacterium
GCTACCTTAATGGTTTCTTCATCGATTTGCTCTTCTTGGATATCTTCAAATTGATCATAAATTGCGTCTAAAAGTTCACCAATTCCTAATTTTTTTCCAGCAGAAATCCCCAAAGGTTCTCCTATTCCTAACTGATAGAATTCATAGATATCATCTGGTACTTCTCCTACTCGATCACATTTATTACATACTAAAATAACCGGCTTTCTTGTCTTTCTTAAAAGAGAAGCAACTTCCTCATCGGATCTTGTAACACCTGCTTTAATATCTGTTAGAAAAACAATGACATCTGCAATATCCATTGCAAGTTCTGCTTGCCTTCTCATTTGCTTTAATAGAATATCATCTGACTCAGGCTCAATTCCTCCCGTATCAATAATTTGAAATGTGGTTCCTCTCCATTTACAATCTGCATAAATCCTATCCCTGGTAACACCTGGAACATCTTTTACAATAGCAATTTTTTCTTCTGCTAAAACATTAAACAAAGTGGATTTACCAACATTTGGTCTTCCTACAATAGCTACTACTTTTTTTGGCATTTTCTCCCCCCTTACATTTTATTAAAACAAAACACTTTTTATTTTAACATTTTTTAACAGAAAAGTCAAAAAGATTTTTTATTTTCTTTTTTTTACCTTTTTTTCTTCTACTATCTGTTTAAAAATTTCTTTATCTTCTTTTTTTATCCTTAACTCTTGCTCCATCATTTCCTTATTTAAAAAATACATAAAAATCGTTAATACAAGCAATAAAATAGGATAAATTTTATTGGTATCAAAATAACTTGCATAAATTCCCCATGCTACACTAATAATCGCTAAAAGTAGCGTAATATAATTCATCACTCTTACCTTAGAAGACATTTTTTCACCTACTCTTTTAATTGATACTCTTGTATTTTCATATCACTTGGTAACTTTTCATTTACCTCTTGTATCACCTTATCAATATTTTCTTGATCTTTTACAATTCCTTTTAACTTAATTTTTTGATCTTTCTCAAAAACATTTACCGTTTTAAAAGCATTGGTATTATAAAGTATTTCTTCTATTTTTTCGGGATAAACCATTTTTCCATTTTCCAGTACAAAATTTCTACTATTTTTTCCTACCAAAAACAGTTCATTTTCACGAATATATCCCATATCTCCTGTATGAAAAAATCCGTCTAAATCAAAAGCTTCCTGTGTTTTTGCAATATTATTATAATAACACTTGGTAACATTATCCCCTTTTACGATAATTTCGCCATATCCAACTTCATCTGCTTGATCAATCCTTACAATCTGTCCTTCTAAAATCTTTCCTTCCGAAAATTTATCTTTTTGATCTGCATACTCAAAAGAAATAAGGGAACTAGTTTCTGCATTTCCATACATATTTTGAATGCGAATTCCCATATTTTTATAAAATGTTTTCAAACTTTTATCTAAAAAATTTCCATAAGAAATTGCATAATGAATATTTTCCCCTAAAAGCTGATAAAAGGAATGAAAGCATTTATGAAAACGAATCGGAATTCCCATTTTTTGTAACTTTTGCACTCTTTTTATTTTTAACTCCATCTTGTTTCTATCTATATTTTCTAATAATTTTTTGTAAACAAACGGAGTACCAAAAAATACCGTTGGTTTTACTATTTTTAAATCATTTTCTAGACTTTCTATCTCTCCTAAATAAACTTTTGCATTGGTATATAATGCATATAACAAGGTATAAATAGAAGTATAAGATTCATGAAATGGTAAATACACATAAATACGATCTTCTTCTGTTAAAGGAACCCTTTTTAAAAATCCTTCTAAATTTGCAAGCATTCCTTTTTGCGTATGTGGTATAATTTTCATGTCTAAATTTAAAGCACAGTCTATTTTTAACTCACAAGTTTCTTCTTTTCCCACTTTTTCAAAATCGAAACGATTCTTTTTTAAAAGATTTTCTTTTCTTCCAATCTCTTTGCATTCTTCTATTCCCTGTTTTATGGTAATATATTGTATTTTAGGATATACCTCTTTTAATTTTTCAATTTCTGGATTTCCTTCATCAAAAATAATCGCATCAATTTCTAATTTTTGAACAATATGATTTAAACTAAAAAAAGTCCAAGTAGAATCTATGGTTAATGCTACTCCTACATAACCAATAACTGCAAGCCATGAAACAAACCATTCATAAGAATTACTCGCATAAATCAAAACGGTTTTATCTCCTAACTTATGTTCTAATAAGCCTTGTGCAACATCTGTTACATCTTCTACAAACACTTCAAACGTTTTAGGATGAAAAATCCCATTTTCTTTTAGAAAAATAAAATCCTTATTTTTACATGTTTCATATACTTTTTTTAACATTCCTTGGACTTCTTTCATGATTTACTCCTCTTTTCTAGGAATATTGTTACTTTTCCTGTATTTCCATCTAGTCTAATTTTATCTCCTGTTTTTAAAAATGCGGTTACATTTTTAATACCTGATACATATGGAATTTGGATATCTCTTGCTAATACCGCCGTACTAGAAAAACAAGAACCATATTCTGTAATTAAACCAGCACTACGAACAATATCTAAAAACCATCCTGAATCGGTTGTTTCTGCAACAATAATTTTATCCTTAATATCTTTTAAATCTTCTTTGGTATAAACAACCACCACTTCTTTTTCAACTTCTCCTTTAGAAAAAGGAGTTCCTTCAAATTCTTGTTTTCTTTCATCATAATGGAAATAATTCACGTTTACATGATAACGATTATATGGCTTTCCAGAAAAAACTAATTTGGTATAAGAAGGTAATCTAAAATAACAATAAAAATATTGTCTTCTTTGAAGAGCAAGTTCTTTTAGTGGAACTTCTTCCCCTTTGATAAAACGAATAATTTCCTCAATATATAAATAGTAGATGTCTTGTTTACTAGTAATTACTCCATCATGATACAAATTTTGAGCGATATCCCAAAAGATTCTTCTTACAATTTCATATAGTTTGCTTTTAATTACTTTAACACTCTGACCATATCCTACTAACTCACGACAAATCTTTTCTAATTCTAAAATTCCATGACGATTGAATAAGCCAGTTTGTTTCTTAATAATTTGTTTTACATTTTGATTTACATAGTCCATTAAATTTGCTAAAATCTTACGTGTATTTTCCTTATCTTTAGCATATTCTATAATTTTTTCAATTAATAGTTTAGGATTATCACGAAACGTAATACTTTCTAGCTTCACACTGTCTAAAACAATATCTCCATACTCTTTTAAATAAGTTCTTAGCCTTTGTGAAAAATCCGTATCTTCTAAAAGAAAAGCCTCTGCCTCTTCGGTAGTTTCTATAGAAACAAGCCTTTCTAACAAAGAATCTTCCACCATAACCGCAATACTTAATAATTCTCTTATAAATAGTTCCGTTTCATTGTTATAAATATCAGATATATACTCTATAATAAAATCATTTTTATTTTCTACTTTTACTTTTTCTAGTCTTTCTCTTAGTAATTCCATATAGCGATGGGTATAAATTTCATTAATATATGTAAGATCCCATTTTTCTAAAAATGAATCTACACATTCATTATAAAGCTCACATAAATCTTGATTGTTCATATTTTTAGAATACCTTCTACGAAAGCTTTCATATTTTGTTTCAAAGTCTTCTATCAGCTCTTTCATCGCTGCACTATTATTTTTAAATAACTTAGAAGAATTTTTCTTAATCTCATTGATTTGTGCATTTTTTAAAACAATTTCATACCCCTTAATAGGTTTATTTTTAGCATTTAGAAATTGATTTTGTTTTTGCCACTTTGGTAAATAACTATTACCAAGAGGGATAAATTGTAAATATAAATTCCAACTTGCAAGATCGGTATAAATTCTTCCATTGATATCATAAATCATCTGTTCAAAGACATCTTCATATTTTTGCAATATCTCTTGTCTTGGAAAAGTTCTTTTGGCAAGTTTTTTTAACGTATTCCCATATGAAATTTTTACAAAAGATTCTGTTAATGGAAGCATAACACCAGGATATTTATCTACAATATCTTTATTATCTAATATCAATATTTTTTCTTTCTCATTAATTTCTGGTATTTTTTGTGCTTGTTGAATAAACAATTCTCCATTACAAAGTGACCAATAAATTTGCGTATATTTTCCAAAACTTTTTTCAATTTTTAAAACTTCTTCAACTACTTTTCTTAATTGTTCTACTGTTAAAGTCATCGAATTATTTCTTATCTCATAAAATACCACTCTATCATCTTTACTATAATGATAAGAAGTAGAATTTACCTTTCTAGTAATCACATCTTCACTCGTACCATTTCCAACAATTACAAGTACTTCATTTAATAGCCCCTTGGGATTTACAGTATAGGCAACACCTGCAATTTCATCCCCTTGCATTTTCTGAATTAAAACACCCATACGTACATTTTTAATATCAATATCATGTTCATGATAATATTTTAAAGATTTAGGGGAATAAGTTTCATACCAACATCTCCTAATATAATCAAAAACCTCTTTTCGTTCTACATTTTGATAAATTTTAAAAATTCTTTCTTCTGCTGGAAGACTTAAGTCCTCATAATTGTTAGAGGTACGTATTGAAAATAAATCTTCCTCTTTAAATTTTTCTCTTAAAAATACATTGATAATATCTTCAAATTCCCAGCAACGAATGGCTCTTAAAACATTAATAGCCGCATTACTTGCATCTTGTATACTCTCTTCATCCTCATAATCAATATTTTCAAATTTTTCTAAAATTGCTTTTTTTCTAAAATCCATTGCCTCTTCAAAAGCTCTTGAATTATAGCAGAAAAAATCAGGCACTTTGATATCTTGTCGTTTTAGAACATTTAGGTTATATCCCTTTGCTCCCATTTCTTCTAAAGTACCTTCTTTAATAATATATTTATTTAAATAAACCTTTTTTCCCATATACAATCCCTCTTATCTTTTGTTTTTTATAACTCAATATCACTATTAAAAAATTCTTTGATTAAAGCTCTAAATTTTTCAGTATTTTCTGGATGTTTGTCAAACCCATAAGATGTAAAAATCTCACCATTTTCTAGTACAATTTCTATTCGAAAGCTCCAATCAAGTTCTTCTTCTGTCTCGTCTACATATGCTTCTTCAAAATCAAACACACCTGACTCATATAGCTTTTCATTAAAATCTAACAACTTATATTTTGACCAGTCTTCATTTAATAACTGATTTTCTTTTCCTAAATTGTGCATGACATGAGTGCCCTCTTCTCTTACCTCAATTTCATACACATCATATCCTTCCTCATACCTACCTTCTGAATAAGAAAATAATACAATTGGATTTTGAGAATATTGATACTGACTGTCTTTTATTCCCACATAAAGTCCAATAGCAGTGCAAATCAAAATCCCTACTATGATAATTCCAAAAATTACTTTTTTTAAGGTATTTGCTTTCTTTTCTTCTTCGGAATAGGAAAAGCTTTTTTGCTCTTTTGGTTTTATTTTTTTTGGCATGATTCTCCCTCCAAAATTTTTCTAAAAAAATTATAACATAAGCAAAAAAATATAGCAAACGATTTGCTTAAAAAGATAAAAATAATTACAAAAACTCCTCACAAGATGTATGATCATCTTATGAGGAGTAAATCCTATTCTGTTACAATTAAAAATTCTAATCGTTTCTTTTTCTTAGCAGAAGTTACAGAAACTCTTACTGCGCTTAAATAATATTTAAAATAAGGGGTTATCTTTCCCATCACCTCTGTGCCTTTCATCTCATAAAATCGTTTCGTCTCTACGCTTCTAGAACCACCTGCCCTAATATATTCAAATACGACATCATAAAATAATTCCCCAGACGAGATAATCGCTCCTGTTAAACACTTTTTCACTTCCTCTAAAAATTCATCATTTCGACATTTCTTCGAAACAATCGTCGTTTTAAAAATTCTCTCTGTCTGATTACCTCGAATTAAAAATTGTAATAAGTCGTAATATCTTGGGAGTAATGAATTACTCTTTCGCTCTAAATCACTACTAATAATTACCCAAGTAAGTGGCGTTTCATAATTCATGGCTACTATTCTTAATGCAATCGCTTTTGGTAAAAGCAATTGTGCTATATTTTTAAAGACTTCCTCTGTTGTTACCTCTAATGTAACTCGAGCAGTTCTATCTACATATATCACTTCCATCCAGATTTTATTGGTTACCAGACGCTTAAAAAGCTTTTCTTTACATAGATTTTCAAAAGAGCGATCAACAGATCCATTCTCAGAGGTTACGATTACTTTAATATTCCGATCGTTTTCTTTTACAACCTTCTCTAAAGTCTTCCCAAAATTAGCAATATACGTTTTCCCCTTCATAATCGATTCCTTTCTATAATTATATATTCGTTTTAACAAAATTTTACTTTAATATTATATCATGTTTTCTAATTTATGTCAATTATACCCAAAAATGGTGTAGAGTTTTCCCTACACCTCATTTTTAAGATAAACTAACTATCATATGATTTTCTGCTAGTTTTTCTATCATAATTTTTCTTTGTTCATCGATTTCTTCTTTGGTTAGTGTTTTATCATAAGAACCTATATGAAAACGAATGGTAAATACTTTTTTATCTTTTAACTTTTCTTTGTTTTCATAAATGTCTACCAAAGAATAGGATAATAAATAACGAATACCACTTTGTAAAATAACATTTTCTACTTCTTGATATTTTACTTTTTCATCTACCGTAATAGATAAATCTACATTAACCGTTTGATACTTGGTAATCTCTTGATATACACGAGCAGAAGTTTTAAGCTGATTTAATTTATCAATTGCAAGTTCTATTAAACAAATATTTGCTTTACTACTTATTTTTCCTTTTACTTTTGGATGTACTAATGCAATTTCTCCTATTTCTTCATCTGCTACCTTGACACGATAGTCATTTACTGGATGTAAAAAGGCATACTGGTTGTCTGTTACATTGCAGATTTGAATAGAACTATTTTTTTCAATATCAACAATGGTTTCAACAATTTCCTTTGCTTTTAATAACAGTTCTTTTTCGGAATCTTCACAACTTGCCATTCCAATTCCTAGTACCTTATGTTCTATACAATTTTTTCCCACCTCAGGATAAGAAAAGGTTCTTCCTACTTCAAATACTTGGCAGTCATCAAAATATTTTAAATTCTTATCTAATGCATATAACATCGTTGGTAACATCGTTTCTCTTAAAGTACTATCAGACTTATTTAATGCATTTACAATTTTTAAATTATCTTTTACCTCAATTCCTAATTCTCTATTTTTTTCTGTATCATACCAAACATAACTATGAATTTCAGACATACCATATTTGGTTGCAAGTAATTTTTTCACCTCATATTCCATGACTCTTTCTTCATCTTCTCTAACTAGCTTAATAGGCCAATAATTGGTTTGAGGAATGATATTATCATATCCATAAATACGAGATATTTCTTCTATAATATCTGCTTTTTGAGTAACATCTTTGGTTGCTCTAAAAGTAGGTACTTCCACTGTTATATTTTCATTTTCCACTTTTAAAGTATATTGTAAAGAAGTAAGAATATGACAAATTCTATCCATAGGAATATCAATTCCAATCATACGATCAATATATGGCTTATCTAAATGAATTGTAATGTGTGGATAAGTTGTTAAATAGATATCTGTAAAGCTTGAAACAATCTCTACTGTTGGATCTAGCTCTTTTAACAATTTCAGAAATCTTGCAGTCGCAAGTTTTGCAAGTTCTGGATCTAATGTTTTCTCATATCTAGTAGCAGCGTCTGTTCTTAAAGCGAGTTTATTAGCCGTTTTTCGGATTAATACTCCGTCAAAAGTAGCAGATTCTAAAAGTAAAGAAGTAGTATCTTCTAAAATCTGTGTATTTTCTCCTCCCATGACGCCAGCAATTCCTATTTCTTCTTTTTGATTACAAATCATTAACATTCCTGGTTCTAATTTTCTTGAAATTCCATCTAGTGTTGTAAATTCCTTTTCCTCTTTTAATTTTTTTACTTCAATTGCGTCTACAAAACGATTATCAAAAGCATGCATTGGTTGCCCAAGTTCTAACATAATATAATTGGTTAAATCTGCTAACAAGTTAATTCCTCTAGATCCACAGTAATAAAGTCTAATTTTCATCTGATATGGAGAAACTTTTCTTGTAATATTTTGTACCTTAATAGCAGTATATCTTTGACAATCCTTGCCATCTTCTACTTTTACATCCACTTTTGGCAAATGCTGATATTGCTCTAAATCCTCTATTTCCAGAGGTTTTAACTCTCTTCCTGTAATGGCAGCAATTTCTCTTGCAATTCCATAATGTCCCCATAAATCTGGTCTGTTGGTAAGAGATTTATTATCTATCTCAAATACAGTATCTTCTAAAGGAATGATTTTTTTGATGTCTTCTCCTACTAAACTTTCTTGTGGTAAAACCATTACTCCTGTATGATCTTCACTAATCCCTAATTCCTTTTCAGATAAGCAAACACCATTACTTTCCTCTCCTTCAATCATAGAAGATTTTACCATAACACCTTTTACTTTACTTCCAGCCCTAGCAAATACGACTTTCATTCCTTCTTGTATGTTAGGAGCACCACAAACACTTTGAACAATATCCTCACCTACATCAATTTGTACTTTGCTTAATTTGTGAGATGTAGGAATTTGCTCTTTTTTTATGACTTTTCCAACAACTACTCCAGTTGTATCTTCTCCAAACACTTCATATCCTTCTACTTCTGCAGTAGACATTGTTACTTGATTAATTAATTCTTTGATATCAATTCCATCTAAATTTACAAAATCTTTTATCCAATTGATTGAAATATACATTTTTCTGCCTCCCTATTTTATATTCATTTGTTTTAATACTCTTATGTCCCCAGAATTTAATAAACGTAAATCATTAATTCCATATTTCATCATAGCAAGTCTACTAAGTCCAAGTCCAAAAGCAAATCCAGAATATTCATCAGGATCAATTTTTCCCATTTTTAATACATTTGGATGAATCATTCCACATGGGCAAAGTTCAATCCAGCCACCATGCTTACAAACCTTACATCCAGTTCCACCACAATAAATACATTTAATATCTAATTCAAAACCTGGTTCCACAAAAGGAAAATATCCTGGTCTAAGTCTTACATCTACTTCTTTCTTAAAAACTTCTGATAATAACGTTTTCATAAAATAGATTAAATTAGAAATCGAAACTTCTTTATCAATCATCATTCCTTCCATCTGAAAGAAGGTATTTTCATGAGAAGCGTCTAAAGCTTCATTTCGAAAACATCTTCCAGGAAAAATCGCTTTTAAAGGAGCACCATACTTTAACATAATCTTATTTTGAGCAGCAGAAGTTTGTGTTTTTAAAAGCTGACCATTTTCTAGCCAAAATGTATCTTGCATATCTCTTGCAGGGTGATATTTTGGAACATTAACTGCCTCAAAATTGTTATACTCTGTTTCTACTTCATTACCATCTTCAATCGTAAATCCCATACTAGCAAAAATTTCTTCTAGTTCCTTTTGAACAATGGTAATAGGATGTAAAGAACCTATTGTTTTTTTAACTGGAACCGTTAAATCTATAAAACTTTGTTGTTTGATCTCTTCCTCTAACATTTGTTCTTGTAATTCTTCTTTTTTGCTTTCAATTTTTTCTTCAATTTCTTGTTTTAATGCATTTGCTATTTTTCCAACATTTTTTCTTTCTTCTACTTCTAAATTTTTCAAATCTTTTAAAATCAAACTAATTTTTCCTTTTTTTCCTAAATAAGCAATACGAATTTGTTCTACTTCTTGCAAGCTTTTTGCTTGTTCTAACATTTGTAAAGCTTCTTTTTTTATTTCTTGCATTTTTTCATTCATAAAAAATTCCTCCTTATACAAAAAAGTCATTCCATCCTTTTTTATAGGACGAAATGACTCATATTCCGCGTTACCACCTAACTTCATACAAATATTTGTATGCACTCATTTGCTATAACGGGCTTACCCGCTTTTTCCTACTATGATTTCAAAAAAAGACCTCCAAAGTGAAATTTCAATAAAAGGATATGAATGGACTCACAGCCTAAGATCCATACTCTCTTGCATATTTTTCTTTTATCTACTTTGCTTTATTATCGGTTTTGCTATTTGCCCCCTATTAAAAAAAAAAAAAAATGGAAAGTCAATTCTTTTTTTCTCGTTTTTCATTCCTCAAAAAATAT
>CALXBS010000052.1 GCA_944386605.1 uncultured Clostridia bacterium
TAGTCTTTCTTTTTTCTTTCGTTTTGTTCCTTATGTTATCTTACTTTTCAAGCATAACTCCACCCAACATTATTTTTAAAACATGTTGTGTGTGTGTGTGTGTGTGTGTGTGTGTGTAGTGTAATCATACTTTCAAAGTTTTTTGTTAACATAAAATGATTTGCTTTCCTGCAATATTCCTATTACAACCGCATACTACCATTTTTCATTTTATTTTGCAACAAAAAAATCGCGAGGATCACTCACGACTTCATTTTAATTTTTATATTTTTCTTTTCTTTTATTTTTTATGATATTTTCTCTTATTTTACTTTTTCTTTAGTCTTAGCTGCTTTACCTACTCTATCTCTTAGATAGTATAGTTTTGCACGTCTAACTTTACCATTTCTCTTCACTTCAATTTTTGCAATTTTTGGTGAATGTACTGGGAAAGTTCTTTCTACACCAACACCATATGAGATTTTTCTTACAGTGAAAGTTTCGTTAAGACCAGCGTTTTGACGTTTAATTACAATACCAGAAAATATTTGGATTCTTTCTCTATTTCCTTCTTTAATTTTTACGTGTACATCTACTGTATCACCAATATTAAAGTTTTCAACATTTTCCTTTTTATATTCTTCTTCTATTGCTTTAATAATATCCATTTCTTTTTCCCTCCTTATTTATCCTTTTTTTCTAAAAGATCAGGTCTGTATTTTTTAGTAATTCTAATAGATTCTTGTTGTCTATATTCTGCTATTTTTTGATGATTTCCAGAAAGCAATATATCCGGTACTTTTTTCCCGCGAAATTCATAAGGTTTTGTATATTGAGGATATTCTAACAAACCATTGGTATGTGACTCCTCTGTTAAAGATCCATCTGCTAGCACCCCCGGTAAAAGACGAATCACACAGTCCATAAAAACTTGACTTGCTAATTCTCCACCCGTTAAAACATAATTTCCGATAGAAATTTCTTCTATTTGGTATTCCTCAATAATTCTTTCATCAATACCTTCATAGTGACCACATAATAATATGTAATTTTTATCAGAATTTGCTATTTCATGTGCCATAGAATCATTTAATACTTTTCCTCTTGGTGAAAGATACAAAATTTTTACTTCTTTTTGATCTTTCGCTAACATTTCTAATGCCTCATCAATTGCACCCGCTAAAGGTTCACAAGACATTATCATTCCATTTCCTCCACCATAAGGTGGAAAGTCAGTTCGATGATGTTTATCCTTTGTAAATTTACGAATATCTAATATCTTAATCGAAGCTTTTTCCTTTTCAAGTGCTCTTTTAATCATACTTGTATTCATAAATTCATAAAACATATTTTCAAATAGAGTTAGTACTATAAATTTCATGACATAAGTCCTTCCATCATTTCTACATAGATTTTCTTGTTTTCAAGGTCAATTTTTTGAATGACTTGCTTAATAGCAGGTAAATATATTTTTTTATCTTCTACTGTTTGCACTTCATAAACATCATTTGCCCCTGTATGAAAAATATTGCTCACACAACCAATTTTTTCATCTGTCATTGTCACAATATCCATTCCAATCAAATCTTCAATGTAATAAGTGTCTTTCTCTAAATTTTCTTTTGGAATATATACATCTTTCTCTTTTAGCATTTGTGCCTGTTCACAAGAATCAATTCCTTGTATCTTCACAAGTAACATATTTTTGTGAATCCTACAAGTTACTTTTAATTCTTCTTTTAGCTCTGAATCTAAATAAAATTTCTTTTTCTTTGCTAAGTGATTGATATCATCTGTATAAGGATAGACTTTTACCTCTCCTTTTATACCATGAATACTAACAATCTTTCCTATTAAAATACTATTTTTCACTAGACATTCTCCTCTGTTCTTGCCTCTTCAACATCAACAGAGACTTTTTTAGAATCTTTCATAGCATAAGCAAAAATGATCTCTCTGATAGAGCGAATAATTCTTCCTTCTTTTCCGATTACTCTTCCCATATCTTCCTTAGCCACTCTTACTTTTAAAACAATCCTTGCGTCTTTTTCTTCTTGTGTAATATGTACTTGATCTGGATAAGATACAAGATTTTTTACTATGTATTCTAATAATTCTTTATACATTGTATTTTTCCTCCTATAATTCTACTCCTGCCTTTTTAATAAGTGCCAAAGCAGTAGCTGTAGGTTTAGCTCCTTTTTTAATCCATTCAGTTACTTTCTCAGTATCAATTTTTAATTCTACTGGTTCCACCATTGGATTATATGTTCCTACTTTTTCTATGAATCTTCCATCTGCTGGATATCTAGAATCTGCAACAACAATTGTATAATATGGAGCTTTTTTAGCACCATCTCTTCTAAGTCTGATCTTTACCATAGTAGTTCACCTCCTTACAAATCTATTTTATTTCTTTTTTACATTTTAAAATTCTTTGGCAAATTTTTAAACTTTCCTTTTCCAGACATCATTGATTTCATCATTTTTTGCATTTGTTCAAATTGTTCCATAAAACGATTGATATCTTGGACTTGATTACCGCTTCCTTTGGCAATCCTTAATCTTCTAGAAGCATTTAAAATTTTAGGATTACGTCTTTCAGCAGGTGTCATAGAAGTAATAATTGCATCAATACGTAACAATTTCCTTTCATCAATTTCTGCGTCTCTAATTTCCTTTGGAACACCTGGAAGCATTGCTAAAATTTGCTTAAAAGATCCCATCTTTCTAATTTTTTTCATTTGCTCTAAATAATCATCTAATGTAAATTCATTCTTTCTTAATTTTTTCTCTAAAGCAATTGCTTGCTCTTCATCATAAGCTTCCTCTGCTTTATCAATAATCGATAACACATCTCCCATACCTAAAATACGAGAAGCAATTCGATCTGGATAAAAAGGCTCTAAATCACTTAATTTTTCTCCAACAGAAGCAAATTTAATTGGCTTATTGGTAATACTCTTTACAGAAAGAGCAGCACCTCCACGTGAATCAGAATCAAGCTTTGACATGGTAATAGAATCAATACCTACTTTTTCATTAAAACTAGAAGCAACATTAACGGCTTCTTGTCCTGTCATAGCGTCGATTACTAACATAATTTCATGTGGTCTAATTGCTTTTTTTAAATCAACTAACTCATTCATCAAATTTTCATCAATTTGTAAACGACCTGCGGTATCTACCAAAACAACATCACAAAGTTTTGATTTTGCTTTTTTAATTCCATTTACAGCAATTTCAACAACATTTTTGTTATCTTCTTCACTATAAACATCTATATTTAAGCTCTTACCAATTGTTTCTAACTGCTTAATTGCTGCTGGTCGATAAACATCACAAGCAATCATCATTGGTTTTTTGCCCTGTTTTCTTAAATAATTGCTTAGCTTACCACAAAGAGTTGTTTTACCACTTCCTTGAAGTCCTACTAACATAATAACAGTTGGCGGATTAGAAGAAATATTTAATTTTGACTCAGAGCTTCCAAGTAATTCAATTAGTTCATCTTTTACAATCTTTACAACTTGTTGACCAGGAGTTAAACTTTTTAAAACTTCTTCACCCAAAGCCTTTGACTCAATTTTTTGAATAAAGTCTTTTACCACTTTATAGTTTACATCTGCCTCTAGCAAAGCAAGTTTTACTTCTCTTAACATTTCTTTTAGCTCTTTTTCGCCAATTCTTGTTTGTCCTTTTATTTTTTTCATTACATTTTGTAACTTATCGGATAAGCTATCAAACATCTATATCGACCTCACTTTTTAATAATTCTATTATTTCATCTCTTACTTTATTTAAATCTTTTTCAGATTGACACATTTCATATATTTTTCTTAATTTATCTAGCAAACTTGCCATTTCTAATTTAGAATCAAATTTCTTTAAAAGATTTTCACTAGATTTAATACTATCCCTTACCGCTTGATAAGAAATATGATGATTTTGAGCAATTTCTCTTAAAGATAAATTATACAAATAATACTCACTAAAAATTTCTTTTTGATGGTCAGTTAATAACTCTCCATAAATATCAAAAAGAATTGTATATTCTATATTTTCTTCCATTTTTCATCACCCTCAAACAGTAAAGTAAAAAAACTTTACAGATATTATACATAACAAAAATGGAAATGTCAAGCTTTTTATGCAAAAAAAAGAAAGTCCTCACCAAAATGAGAACTTTAAATACTATTTTTAGAATAAATTATCTAAAAAGTTAGAACCTATTAATTCTAATACAAAAAGTGCACCTCTATAGATTAAATTACAAGCACCTAATAAAATGATATAGCAAAGAGCTAATTTATCTTTATTTTCCTCACCTAATAATTTAGCAAATGCAAATAAAGCAATAAAGATAAAATATACATCTGCAATCACAATAAAAGTAGTAGATAATGGTGCAAACCATGCAGTAATTAGGGCTGCAATTTTTGCAACCATATAAGGTGTAAGTGCAAAAGTTGCAATTTTTAAAGTTTTTGCAAAAGTTGCTTGATTTGTTTTTAAAATTTTAGCAATTGCAAGCATAATTCCAGCAAAAGCCATAATAAATCCAAATACTAAAATGGCAGTACCAAAAAAGCTACCCAATAATTCAAAAATTTCAAAATCATCAAAACTAAAACTAGTTGTATAGGTTCTTAAAGAAAAATCATATTTTTTTACAAAAAGTTGACTGATCAAAGTAGAAATTACAGTACAAATAGCAATGACTGCAGTAATAACACCTGCATGAATAAATCCAAATGGTAATTTTGCATTTTCTACTTCTTCATTGGTAGTACGAACTGGTTTGATAAATAGATTTAAAAAAGTCTTAAAAAAATTCTTCATAATATAAACTCATTCCTTTCTGCTAACATTACTATACAACATATTATTTTGTTTGTCAATTCCTTATGCTACCCAACTTTTATTTTTTATATCAAAACCAAATCCATTCGTATTTTTTCTACATAACAAGACATTTTTCTTCCTATTTTTCTTCTGGTAATTTTTCTACTAAACTCTTAAAATGTTTGCCTCTTTCTTTATAATTTGCATATAAATCAAAAGACGCAGAAGCAGGCGACATAACCACAATATCCTTTTCTTTTGCTAATTTATGAGCAAGCATAACTGCCTCTTCCATAGAAGTTACCTCATATATTTCTAAAAGTGCCTTATCATAATTTCTTGCATGAATAACCGCCTCTTTAATTTTTTCTTTAGTATTTCCAAGTAGTATTAATATTTTAGCACAACGATTCATAGCCTCTCCTACAGGCGTATAATCTAAATTTTTATCTGATCCTCCTGCAATTAAAATAATCTTTTGAGAAAAAGAAGTAAATGCTGCCATTGCTTTTCCTGGTGTGGTAGAAATAGAATCATTATAATATTTAACTCCTTCTTTTTGTGCAACAAATTCCAAACGATGTTCTACTCCCTTAAAATTTTCAAGCGTTTCTTGAATACTTTCTACATCTACAAAAGGATATACAGCACAAATGGCACTACAAACATTTGCATAATTTTTTTCACCAATTAAATGAAGCTTATGAATAGAAATAATCTTTTCTTCCCTTCCAGATAAATTTGTACAAATCACATCCTTATTTAAATAAACTCCCTTTTGAGGTACTTTTTTAGTTGAAAAAGTAATTAGTTTACTTGCAGGCGCCTTTTCCTCTTTTAATTTTAAAAATCTCTCATAAAAAGAATCATCTTCATTTAAAATACAAATATCTCCTTCTTTTTGATGAGTAAAAATATTTACTTTTGCCATAACATATTCTTCAAAACTTCTATGATAATCTAAATGGTCTTCATAAATATTGGTAATAAGAGATATATTGGGACTTTGCTTTACTGTCATAAGTTGAAAACTACTTAGTTCCAGTACCACTAAATCCTCTTTTTTCATCTCTTCTACTTGTGTCAATAACGGAGTACCGATATTTCCTCCTACCCAAATTTTCTTATGACTCTTTTTTAACATTTCACCAATAAGAGTAACCGTCGTTGTTTTTCCAGCACTTCCAGTAATTCCAATAATTGGACAAGGAGCAAGAGCTAGCACAAGCTCTAATTCAGAGGTTAAAATAACTCCTTTTGCTTGTGCTTCTTCTATTTCTTTTAAAAAAGGTTTGATTCCTGGAGATCTTAAAATATAATCCTCGTTTTCTAAGCCTTCTAAATAGCTTTCTCCAAGCTGGTAAGTTACATTCTTTAACTCCTTTAATTCTGGATGAAGGGATAGTAATTCTTCATTTTTATCCCTTGCTACAATATTTGCTCCTAATTTATCAAAATAAAAAATGGCTGGAATATTGCTCGTTCCAATTCCAATAATAGAGATTTTTTTTCCTTTTATTTCTTTTTTAAATTGTTCTAATTTTTCACTCATTTTATCCACCTCGATTGATATTATTATATGTTATTATGTATTCTTTTTCTATTTTTTATAATGAAATTTTACTTTTTTAGTATATCATGCTTTTTTTAAAAAGTAAAGTAACCTATTTTTAAAAAAGTATTCTATGAACACTCTTTTCTACACAAGCATTTAATATAGAAGAAGGGAGTTGAAAAAATGCTTTCGGCTATTATTTTTTCTTTCTCTGCCAATATTGATAACTTTTTAATTGGTATGTCCTATGGAATGAAAAAAGTAAAAATTTCTCATTTTCATAATCTTCTTCTTTCTATCATCATGGCAATCATTACTTTTATTACCATGACAATAGGAAATCAATTAACCACTTTTCTAAATGCAAGTATCATGAATCAAATTGGTTCCTACCTATTAATACTCATAGGGATTTATGGAATTTTAAAAAGTTATTTTAAAAAAGAAAATAATGAAAAAAAAGAAGAAACAACAACATTAGATTTAAAAACTCTATTTTCTATCATACTCATTCTTGCAACCAACAACATTTCTGTTGGCTTAGTTGCAAGCATTACACGTATTCCGGTTTTCTTAGCTAGTTATTTTACATTTTTGTTTAGCTTCTTTTTGCTACTTATTGGAAATAAGATTGGATACCAACTATATAATGATAAAATAGAAAAAAAGATTGATATCCTTTCCTCTATTTTGTTAATTTTACTAGGAATTATTGAACTATAAAAAAAGGCTAATGATGAAAAACCATTAGTCTTTTTTTGTTTCATTATCAATTTTTAGCAAAAGTAAACGCTTCTTCACTGAAAATAATATTTATTCTAAATGTACCATACAACATTACATTTAGATTACCACACACACAAAATGGTTTCCGTTATTTTTCAAACTTGTCCACCACACACAAATATTATTTTTAGCTTATTTTATATAAACTTCATTTTTCAATAAATTGTAATAGAAATATTGCAAATGTTTTTTATGTTAAAATATAGATCGTTTAGCTTTGCTTTAAAATTAAATAGTGGCTGCTGAACCAATTAGAGCAATTACCCACCAACCAACAATAATTACTATTGCTAGAGCGGATAAAATAATGCCTGCAATTGCCATGCCTTTTGGTTCATTTGATTTTGATTTTTTAACTGCATCTACAATTCCTAATATCAAGCCGATGATTGCTGGTATTACTGCAATTACACCACAAAGTGGAACAAAACCTAATATAATTGACACAATACCTAATACTAAAGCTGCTACTCCCATAATACCTATACCCTCCTTTTTTATCGATTGATATTAGTATATATTATATTGAAAATATTGTCAATATATAGGCGTGAAAAAAGAACATACAAATTGTATGCTCTCCATTTTTATTGTGCAGCACTACTTAATACAGGTAGTATTTGTTTCTTTCTAGAAACAATGCCCTCTAATAAAGCAGTGTGATTTTCTAATTTAACTTGATATGCTTTTTCAACAATATCTGCTTTTTCTCCAAGTGCAATTACTTGTGAGTTACTATTGATAATATCGGTAATGGCAAGTACAAATAATGCTAATTCTCTTTCTTGAATCATATTTTCAATAGCTACTTCTAATTCAGCTTGTCTTTTCATAACATCTGGTATACTTGCAGTATTTACTTGTGCAATTTGTGCTTTAAAATTACCAATCATTACTTCTTTTGCATCTAGCTTAATTAAATCTTCTGCAGTAGAATCACTTAAATCTGTTCCTGCTTTTAACATTTCTAGACCATATTTTTCGATATCGATTCCTGCAATTTCTTGTAGTTTGCTTGCAATTTCTTTATCCTCTGGTGTACAAGTTGGTGATTTAAAAAGTAATGTATCTGAAATAATGGCAGATAACATTAAAATAGCAATTTCTTTTGTAATTTCTACTTGATTTTCTTGATATAATTTGTAGATAATACTACAAGTACATCCAAGAGGCTCTGCCCTATAATATAATGGTTCTTCTGTTTCAAATTCTTTAATTCTATGATGATCTACTACTTTCATGATACTTGCTTTTTGAATACCATCCACACTTTGAGGGAATTCATTATGATCTACAAGTATAACGGGTTGTTTTTCTTCTACTTCCTTAATAAGAGTAGGAGCTTCTAAATTTAAATAATCAAATACATATTTTGTTTCTTTATTTAAATTTCCCAAACGACATGCTTCTACATTCTTTCCTAATTTTTGCTCTAAATTTGCTAAAACATAAGCTGATACAACAGAATCTGTATCAGGACTTTTATGTCCAAATATTAATATCTTTTCCATATTTTCTCTCTCCTTTAAAATTTATGTTCTTGACCAGTTAATATCCTTTGAATATTCCATCTATGTTTAAACATGACAATGATCACTGCTATTGTAACACCTACTATATAATCACATCCATTAAATAAAGAAATGACAAAAAATAGTAAAGTACCAGAAATAGTACCAATGGCTACAGTCCTTGTTAATGCCATTACAATAAGCCCTGAAATAATACAAATCATGACTATTTTAGGCTCTATTAATGCCATTAATGTCATTCCAACAACGACTCCTTTTCCACCTTTAAATCCATAATAAAGTGGATAACAATGTCCAATAATAGCAGATAATATAAACGTATTTTTAAACGTTGTCATTTCAACGGTATAGCCAAATGCTTTCGTTAATTTGATTGCAACAAAATAGCTTCCTAAAACCTTAGCTATATCTAGTATAATCACAACTGTTCCTAACACTCTTCCTAATACACGCATAGCATTTGCAGTTCCTGCATTTCCGCTTCCAAGCTTTCTAATATCTTCACCTGTTTTTTGCTTACAAATAATAATTGCAGGATTAATACTACAAATAAGATACGTACATAAAAATAATAAAATAATATAAAAAGTCATCGTAATAACTCCTCTATGAATTTTCTTTTCTTTCTCGTATAATCATATGAATTGGTGTTCCTTTAAAACCAAATTGCTTTCTTAAATGATTTTCAATATAGCGTACATATGAAAAATGCATTAATTCTTTCGAATTTACAAAGATGACAAAAGTAGGTGGTCTAATAGACACCTGTGTCATATAATATACTTTGAGTCTTCTTCCTTTATCTGAAGGAGGTTGTGTAATTAAAATTGCTTCTGCTAATATATTATTTAATACACCGGTTGGAACTCTTAAACTATTTTGTTTATCTACTTCATTGATTAATTCAAATAATTTATCGACTCTTTGGCCTGTTTTAGCCGAGATAAATAAAATAGGTGCATAACTTAAATAAGCAAGTTTTTCATAAACTTGTTTTTGATAACTTGCAAGGGTATATGTATTTTTATCTACTAAATCCCATTTATTAATAACAATGATAATTGCTTTCCCCGCTTCATGTGCAAGTCCTGCTATCTTTTCATCTTGCTCGGTTACACCTTCTACGGCATCGATCATCAGTAAACATACCGTTGCTCGATCAATGGCAGATTTTGCTTTTAAAACAGAGTATTTTTCTAATTCTTCATATACTTTATTTTTTCTTCTAATCCCTGCTGTATCAATAAAAATATATTTTCCATGCGTATTTTCAAAATAAGAATCAATTGCATCTCTTGTTGTTCCAGCAATATCAGAAACAATGACTCTTTCCTCATTTAATATTTTATTAACCAAAGAAGATTTGCCAACATT
>CALXBS010000053.1 GCA_944386605.1 uncultured Clostridia bacterium
AATAAAGAATCTTTTTTTTTTTTTTTTTTATAAGAATTTTCGCACATATAATGCATGGTTGTTTTGTTACATACAAAATGCTATCCTTGACATTTATAGAATGATTTAAGGCATCTATTAAAGCATTTTGTTCAGCATGAACTACAAAACACAATTCTTGATTTTGACCTCTTTTTAACTTTAATTTTTTTCTCAAACAAGTCTCTTCTGTACATGGTTTAATTCCATTTGGAACACTATTAACACCTTGTGAAATTATTTTATAATCTTTTACCAAAACAGCTCCAACTTTGCCTTTAACACAATTGGCAGTATAAGATATCTTAACCGCATGATTCATAAAATCATTATCATTTTCCATATGTCCTCACGCTCCTATTAACTTCTACCCCTTAAGCTAATCAAATTATACTATATTTAAATACTTTTTTCTACCCTTAAACAAAATCATTTAAAAATTTATACTTATATGTTAAAATGATATTAACAAAATTTAGGAGGAAAAAGAATGGAAAAAGAAATTAAAATACCAAATAGTGTTTTAGAATATGGATTTGATTTTGATTGGAATGAACAAGATGTATGGAAATTAGACTACCCCACTCAAGAAATAGATATCACAATATTAGAATGGCACTTTGATGTTCCTTTTTGGAATTTAGATAATCAATGGTATGTGTTAAAACCAAGAGATGTCATCAATTATCCTTTAAAATATCAGTCGCAATATGATAGGATTATGAAAGCAGATATTTCTTATCCTATAGATATCATGGAAAATAAAGGAAGATTTGTTATACTAGATGGACTTCATAGACTTGTAAAATGTAAATTACTAGGAATGCAAAAAGTAAAAGTACGAATCATTCCTAAAAGCGAAATTCCAAATATTTCAAAATAAAAAGGAGCTTTTAGAAGGAAATATCTTTCCTTTCATAAAAGCTCTTTTATTTCTTTTTTCTAATCTATATTGATAAGCTCATAATCTCTAGTACCTAACCCTAAACTTTCAGCATAAGGTAATATTTCTTGTCCTAATTGTCTTTCTATTCTTTCTTGAAGTTTTTTAGCCCCCTCTTCATTACTTGCATACACCATATCAATAAAAGCCTGATCATTGGCAACTGGGTCTAAAGAAGCAACAATCCCTAAATCCTCCATAACAGGATCACTTTGATGAGCGTCACAATCACAATCTACGGATAAGAAATTCATAACAGTAATATAAATAATTTGTTTATGATTTTCTTCAAAGTAATCTGCAACAGACTTTGCAGATTCTGCCATAGATTCAATAAAGTCTATTTGGTTCGGAATATTAGAAAATAATTCCTCTGGCTTTTCAGTAGCACCTGCTGTATGAATATATGCTTTACCATTTCGTGAAGCAACACCAATAGATTGATTTTTTAAATTTGCTCCAAATCCACCCATTGCATGCCCTTTTCCATGTGCTAAGTTTACCATAGAATCATATTTATCTAAATTTACTCCTACAATATTGTACTTAAGATGTTTTCCATTATGTACCGGTATTTTCTTCTCCCCTGGTGCGTCCATAATATCTACATCTGCATAATTCATAAATCCATGGTCTTTTGCAACTTGCAAATGATTTTCTGTATTTTCTCTTTCTCCATCATAAGCAGTATTACACTCAATAATAGTTCCATTTAGCATTTTCACAAAAGGACCTATCAAATCTGCTTTTAAATATCCTCTTGCTCCTGCTTCTCCAGTAGAAACTTTTATACCAATTTTTCCTTTTAGTTCTACTCCTAAGCATTCATAAATTTTAATTAAAGCATCGCTTGTTGTATTTTTAGTATAATATACTTTTGCTTTTTCCATTTTCCATCCATCCTTTCCTAATTTTATTTGATATTATTATATTACAGCTTTTTCATCATTTCTATATTTCTATCAAAATAACCACATTTCGTATAAAATTTTTGTGCACTTTTATTATAAGCAAATACATCTATTAAAATACCTTTACAACCAACTTTTTTGAAATATTGTTCCATGGTATTTAATAATTTTTTTCCAACTCCATTTGCTCGACACTCTTTAGATACAATTAATTCTGTGATACGACCACGTTTAGGAGCCTTAAAATCATAAGTACTTACTTCATCATTATTGATCACACCAACAATAAGTCCAATCGCCTTGTTAGATTCTATTGCTAAAAATATTTTTCCTTCATATTTTTTGACTTCAGACATTGTTTTTTCAAAATACTTTTCTTTATATTGATCGGTTAAAATATTATATTTTTCTTGATCTATTTTTGCTATATATTCTTGTAATTCCACCAATAAATCTTTGATAGATTCATTATATTTACTAGAATACTCTACTATTTCCAAAATGATTCACCTCTTATTTTTTTCATTTCTATTTTTATATCATTTTTATTCTCCTTTTTCTATATTTAAATAAATCTTTGATGAAATTATAACCATAAAAAAGGAGCTATTTGCTCCTAAATCATTTATATGAAATTTTTTACCACTTTTCAAAGTGAACTTTATTTTCAACACTTGCTTTCACTTGTGTAGGAATTTCTGCATTTTTACTTGCATATCCTAACATAATAAGGGTTGGAAGATAGTAATTATCAGGTGATTTTATAAATTCCTTGATTTCCTCCGGTTCTTTTTTTACAGGGATATGTACAACTGAACCAAGTCCCTCTGCCGTTGCTGCAAGTAAAATATTTTCAACCAAAGCCCAAGTTGCTCCATAATCCATTAAACCATAAGAATTTGTAGGACTATTAAAAGCATATTTTTGCTTAAAATAAGGTAATATAACACAAGCAGACTCTTCAATCATGCTCCTTTGACGTGGATAAGCGATCTTAAACATCTCTTGTTGTGGTGTCTTAGGATCAGTTATTCTACAAGGATATGGCTTAATGATTTTTGCTAATTCCTTAATTCTATTTTTATCTGTTATAACAACCAATTCCCACTGTCTTTGATGATTAGAAGAAGGCGCTTTTAGTCCTGCATTTAAAATCCTTTCTAACACCTCTTGTGGTATTTTTTTATCCTCAAATTGCCTAATACATCTTCTTTTATTAATCACTTCATAAAACTCCATTTTCATTCCTCCTAAAAAATTTTATTTTGTAATTTCTTCATGATAAAAATAATTTACAACGATTGGGGGCTCTTGAATCCCTCTTTTTAATGAATCATCATTTCTTACATATTCTAAATTTTGCTTTTTACAAAATTCTTTTATTTCCTTATCTAACTTTTCCCAATAATCTCTATTTCCTCTATGATATATCTCATTATATAATGGATAAAGTTTAGGGTATTTTTCTTTTATATACTGTAATATAACTTTTTTATAATCCCCTCTTAAATTTAAATTCTCAAGCCAAATAAGATTACAAACATCTTTTGTTTTTAATATAATACTTTTTACATCTGTTATTTCTGGAAATATAGGGGAAATAAAACAAGTTGTCCTAACACCCGCTTCATAAAATTTCTTCATAGCTTCTATTTTTCTAGTAATGGATACAGAATGATCCATTTCTTTTCTAAATTCTTCATCTAATGTGTTAATAGACCAAGAAACTCTAGCATCCGGAAAAGTTTTTATTAAATCTAAATCTCTTAATACCAAATCCGATTTTGTTGCAATACTTATTTTGCAACCACTTCCTTGCATTTCTTCTAAAAAAGCTCTTGTTCTTTTATATGTTTTTTCAAGTGGCATATATGGATCTGTAACAGACCCTATAAAAAAATCCTTTCCAGCATACTTTTTCGGATTTTTAATTGGCTCCCAATATTTAACATCTACAAATGTTCCCCAAGCTTCTAAGTGATTTGTAAATCGTTTCATAAAGGAAGCATAACAATATTTGCAACCATGAGAACATCCTATATACGGATTTACAGAATAATCGGATACTGGTAAATTAGATTTGGTTAATATATTTTTTACATTCACTTCTTTTATCATCATATCATTTTTGGCAATTAGGACAATATACTGTACCACGAGAAGATATTCTAATTCTTTTTAATTCGGCGTTACATATAGGACATATCTTACTATCATATAACCTTAATACATGCATATTCTCAAACTCCTTGCCTTCTCCTTTCAAATACGTTTCATATCCAACAGATTCGTTTACTTCTATATAATGTTTTAAAACCTCTCTTATTGCTTTTAACAAACTTTGGATCTCATCATCATTTAAATTTTGCGTCTTTTTATTGGGTAGTATTTTGGCAGTAAATAAAATCTCATCGGCATAGATATTTCCAATTCCTGCAACAAGAGACTGATCTAATAAAGCCTCTTTAATACTTTTTTTATATTTTAATAACATATATTTAAATGTTTTTTCATCTAATTTCTCATCATCATATTCATATCCTAACTGATGAATCCCTGTAACTTTATCTTCTTCATCCTTTTTTAAATAATATAATTTTCCTAACCTTCTAACATCTATATATCTAAATTCTTCTTCATTATCTAGTTCCATTGTAAAATGTGTATGTTTAATCATAGGAAAACTTTTTGGGCAAGTAATCAGTTGACCAACCATTCGTGGATGAATATATAATCGTGAATCATCATTTAATAAAAATAATAACATTTTCCCCCTTCTAGTAAAATCAACAATTGTCTTATCAATTAACCCGTCAAATAGTTCCTCTTTGAACTTATTGACTAAGATATTTTCTTTTTCAAGGCTAAGCTTTTTTATGGTTCTATTAATTAAATGTGGTTTCAAAAAATAAACTACACTTTCAATTTCTGGTAACTCTGACATATTTATCCCTCAATTAATAATTTCCATTTTCTAATTTTGTTAATACTTCTTTAAATTTAAATAACATTTCATCCACACTAGAAAAGCCCAAGACATTTGCCATCATTTCTTGTGTTTTATCCTTTCCAATATCCAAATGCTCTATGATTTCTCTCCCTTTTATTGTTAAAGATAATTCATTATATTTTGCATTCTCTTGACTTATATTTTTTTCAATCAATTCTTTTCTTTCTAGTATCTTAAGTACATCTAATAACGATGTATGGGTTATTTTTAAAATTTCTGCAATCTCTTTTTGACACATTTTATTGTTAGATTCTTTTAATATTAGCAGTACTTGTAACTGCGAAAAAGTAATATCATAAGCTTTTAATCTTTTATTCATATCACGAATCAAAACACTCGATATCTGCTTAATCAATTGTCCTATATTTTCCATCCCATCTCTCCTTTAAGTAGGTTCCTACTTATTATATCATCTAATTCTATTTTCGTCTATATTTTTTTAAATTTTTATAAAAAGAAAAAGAGCAATCATAAAGTATTCACTCTATCATTGCTCTTTTTACCACTTATCTTGTAGGCAAATCAGTCCACCAGTTACAAATCTCTTCAGGAACGGATGTATATCCCCAGAATCCCATATCTGAAGGACAAGCTGGAATCACTACAATACCTCCCAAAGAATATTCCTCTGAAACATCCTCTAAACAAATCATCAACTGATCTGTCATACTAACGGGTAGTCCTTTTGGACCAGGACCATGTCCTGTAAGAATTTTTCCATTTTCATTTACTTCCCATCTAGGCAAAGGAATCTTTTTACCAGTAACTTTTCCAGTATACCATTTTCCATCCTTACTTTTTTGCCAGACTTTTTCGCTATACTCGCGTGGTGTTTGCCGCTCTTCTGCACATTTAGCGCAAATTAATGGACTCGTACTCATATAAGGGCGCCAAAGCTTTACATCTTTTTTTCCGCATACAGAACATACATAATTTTCTAGTTGAATTTTCATATTCTGTCCTCCTTATTTAATATTTAGACTTACATGATTTCCAGCTGCATTCTATCATAAAAATATATGAAAGTAAAGTTACAATTACTTTAAAATTTTTATGATATTTTCATCCACGTTTCCTACTAATTTCGTTATACTTGGAAGTTCATAAAAAGCGACTGTATTTTTCGTACTAAATTCTTCATCCGTATCTGCACATAAAAATATTTTCTTCTGTAAAGCAAGAGCCATTCCTAACTCAATATGTGCTCCTCTTCCGGCTGGTAAAAGAATGATAACAACATCTGCCTCTATAATTCCTTGTTTTTCTAGCTTAGCATATTCCCGCATTTCTGCTATATGAACATCTTCATTTATATTTTTTACCCAATCATAGGTTTGCACCCAACCATGTTCTATCAACTGCTTTGCATAATCCTTTACTAAGTGACAATTTTTCATCCCTGATCCCACGTAAAATTTCATACATAGTCCTCCTTTTTACCTTTTCATGCTTAATTAACATTAAATTTTTACGGTTACATTTGCTACCATGTTCATTCTGAAAGCAGTTTTCATTATAACAAATTTATCATTTCTTTGCAATATAATTTTCTTTTAATTTGATCAGTTGACTTATCTGCCACTTTCGCTCCTTCTCCATTAGCAAAGTTACATTTTTTTCTTTTTGATAAAAAATTTTAATTGCTGAAATCACATACATTCCAGCACCTTCTGCATGAAATGGTACATGGCAGGTAGCTAAAGTATGCGAACATGCTCTAAGAATTTGACAAGCCACTTTATCTTTTGGTTCTATTTCTCTTGCTGCTTTTAAAACAACAAAACAATATTTCCTAGCCTCCCACATCGCTATCTTATCTTCTATCCAAAGATTAAGTGTCTCTAACGCCTTATCTACGATTTGATTTTCGGGATAATCTTTATTTAACAAATACCTTCCTCTATTAAAGCAATCAATTGCCCAAATTGCTAAAACCTTATGATCTGTATCTTTCATTAATTCTATTAGCTCAGGATCATGTTTGGCTAATGAAAATTTTGTCATATCCATATGGAACACCTCACTGATTATCAAAAGAAATATATTTCCCAGACATGCAATGTTTGCAAAAGTCTTGTGATGAAAGATGATATTTGGGTTTTGTATATTCATAAATTTTCAGATTTTTATTTATGACATTTTCTTTCACTTCATATTTTATAAACTTTTCTTTTACATCGAATATTAATTCTTCTAAAGAAGAATAAGCATGAATTCCTTTAAATCTTTCCCAAGAATGCTCAAACCAATAATACATCTTGTCCTTTTCAAAAGTTAAAAAAGTATGTGTCACACACTGAAAATCATCTTGATATATAAAAAAGTATGTTTTTATATTCCAATCATTTTTCTTAAAATACTGTCTTTCTAATTCTACCTGATCCCAGCATATTCCCACTTTATTTTTCATTACTTCTTTGGGAGTCTGTAATATATAGTCTTGTAAATCCATATTATCACGAAAAACATGTTGTTTCTTTTTACTATCTATCCAACCATATTTAATATCTTGCATAAGATTCATAATTTCATTTTCATTATAATAATTCCAAATATTAAGACTCCCATTTGCCTTTATGGGTTGCTTTAATGGAATTATATCTTCTAATATCCAAGCATATCTTCCTTCACGATACTCTCCACAAAGATATTCTTGTTCATTTTCTTCTTTCATTTGTTTTACATATTCTTCTGTCATAGGCACACAATCTACTAAACGACATTTACAAATAATATAACCAGGATGTAAAAAATTTCCATCTAATAATTCCATTAACTTGAAGTTTTTTTCATCTTTTAAATTCATTTTTGTTTTACTAGCATGAATATATAGTTCCCCTCGATAAGAAGTTTGCCAACTTCTTGTCTCTACACATTTTTTTCCAACTGCTATTAAAGTAGCATAAGGTTCGGCTAAACTTAATACTTTCATTACAAAATCTCCTTAAATCCATTTCTACTCCATAACCATAAAGGAGTATGAATATCAATCGAATGATACTTGGTATTTTGAAATAATTCTTCCCATCTTTCTATGACAATTTGCTGTACACGATTGGATGTAAATTCTTCCTCTGTAATGAGTCCTAATCTATATGTAGCTTTACATACATGTGTATCAGGCGCAACAGTTAATTTTTCTATATTTTTGTATTTTTGATAGGTATATTGATAAATGACATATAGCCAATAATTACATATTTTGGTTCCTGATAAATATGGAAATTTCTTTTTATTTTCTTTTTGAATAAAATTCCTTATTTTTTCTACATCATGATCCAGTTGATCAAATAATTTTCTAATATCTCCATCAAACAACTCTACACAGGTATGACAAAGAGCTAACCATATTTCTGTTTGTTTCTGTTTTTGTAATGCCACCTTATACTTTACCAAAGCATACTGTACCTCTTCAAAAGACTTATGAATACACTGCTTGGGATCAAATACAAATTTTGTTTCCTGATCTTGATATGTTTTTAATGCGCTTTCCCAAAGTTTGTATGAATTTCTTTGATAATTTAAGGCCATTGGTAAAGTAAAATATAAATAGTTTTCTAAACTTTCTTTTTCTAAATGAGGGTTTGCATCCTCTGGCATTACTTCGCCACCAAGCTCTCCTTCCTGATACATCTTAATTAATTTTTCTACTTGACTGAATATTTGTTTTTTATCCATAGTTTATTCTCCTTTTAGTCATTTCTAGGTCATTCGATAATGTCCAATAATATCATTTCTTAATTCTAAAATATCTTCTTCATAATCTCTTTGATAAGGATTTGCATGATGAATCACAAATGGTATCCCATTTTTATTTCGACTATCCGATACAATTCCTATATGGCCTTCAAAAATGACAATATCTCCTCCTTGCCATTCCTCTATTTTGTTAATATCTGTTGTTAAAGATATAGCATGATGGTCAAAAAATACTTTTAAATTACTAACTCTCCTAAAATCAATATTTTTGTCTACCATTTCTATATTATATTCTTCTGGAAATGCTAAAATATCCTCATTTACTAATAACATCAAATCATAACCAGCATTTTTTAGCCCAAAGGCAACAACATCCGTACATACCCCATATTCATCATTTGGATAACCTGTTGCATAATATTTACTTTTATACTTAGGACTAGTAGCAATATATTCTTTTACACCTTGCAATATATCTGTTTGATCGTCTACTCCATCCTGATCCTTATCTATTTTACTAACATAGGCTTTAATCCCAAAATCCTCATTACTATATTTCTTATGAGGAATATAATTTAATAAATACAAAATATAAAAAAGGAATACGCTAATAATGACACATGCGCTTCCTAAAATAATAACAATTGTCTTTTTCATAATTACTCCATTACTATGAATTCTTTGATTCCTGTATATATTTTTTATAGCATTTTCTACAAACCGATTTATAGGAATCATTACCACCTATTAAAATTTGTTCCCCTACATCTGTTGCTTTTCCATTAATCATTCTCATATTTACAGTCGCTTTTGCACCACATTCACAAATGGTCTTAATTTCTTCTATTTTATCGGCTATTTCCATTAAACTTTTTGAACCCTCAAAAAAATGATTTTGAAAATCCGCTCTTAAGCCATAACATATAACAGGTATATCTAATTCATCTACAATATCGCTTAATTCTCTTGTTTGCTTTTGTGTTAAAAACTGTGCTTCATCCACTAAAACACAATCTGCTCGGTAAAGATAATTCTTTACTACCTCAAAAATATTTGTATCATGAAAAAATACAAGTGCTTCTTTGGAAATCCCTATTCTAGTAGTTATTTTTCCCGTTCCAAAACGATCATCTATCCCTGCTGTAAATAAGATTGTTTTTTGATTTCTCTCTTCATAATTGTATGCTACTTTCAAGAGATCTATTGATTTTCCAGATCCCATTGCTCCATATCTATAATATAACTTTGCCATATGAATCCCCTTTTCTATTTTCTCATACTTTTACCTTTTTAGCAACACTTTTTCTCTTTTTTTAACTATTGCAATACAATACAAAATAATGTATAATAAATGTATGCGGGTATAATTTAGTGGTAGAATGTCATGCTTCCGACCTGATAGCGCGAGTTCGATTCTCGCTACCCGCTCCA
>CALXBS010000054.1 GCA_944386605.1 uncultured Clostridia bacterium
CGTCTCATAATTTTTTTGACCCGTAATCAAAACAAAGAAAACCTTCTCATTTGAAATATGAGACACCATCTCTAAAATGGTCTCATTAATTTTTGCAGCTCCTTGACTTCCACAAGTTACCAAAACAATTTTCTTATGGATATTTTGAAGCCCTAATTTTTTTCTACACTCTGTTACATCTAAAGAATCAAACTTTTCTTCATTAAATTTTGCAGGGGTTCCTGTATAAACAATATTATCCCTGTTTTTAAGACGTTTTCTAGCGTCTTCAAAACTAATCATGACATGACTTGCTTTTTTAGCTAGTAACTTTACTGCTACTCCTGGAAAAGCGTTACTTTCATGAAGCACATAAGGAACATGACATTTTCTAGCAGAAAGCATAACAGGACCACAGATATACCCACCTGTTCCAATCACAATATCTGGCTGAAATTCTTTTATAATTTTTTTTGCGTCTTGAATTCCTTTTAAATTACTTGTCAACGCTTTTATATTTTTAAACGTAAAAGAGCGAATGATCTTCCCAGTTTCAATATGTTTAATAGGATAGCCCGCCTCTTTTACCAAATCATTTTCTAATCCTGTTTTGGTTCCAATAAATAAAATTTCGCAATTTTTTTCTCTTTTCTTCAAAATATTAGCAATCGCAATCGCAGGGTTAACATGACCACCTGAACCAGCACATGCAAAAATTACTTTCATAGTAAATCCTTTCTAATGTTTCTTTAAATCATCTTCTAAAATTAATTGATCTCTTTTTACTTGAAATTTAATTTGATATAAATCTCTTGCGTCATCCACATCTAAATCGTTATATGCGGTAGCAACTAAAGTAAGTGCCTTGTCTTTACTTACCCACACAACGGAATTGTTTTCTTGATAATCGGTTACTTCCGCATAAAATACATATGTGGTTTGCCTATACCCAATTAAAGTTCTTTCTTCCACCGTAGCTCCAATTACTCTTTTAGGATCAATACGACATCCTGTTTGTTCGAGTACGTTCCTAATAAATCCACCACGATAGTCTTCCTCTTCTTTTACTGTTCCACCTGGTAGCGTATAATAGTTTCCATTTTTATGATAAATTAATGCCATACGATTTTCATGCATAACAAAACCTACTGCCGCATTTTCAAAAGTAGTACTATGTACATTCATACTTCTTTGTCCGATATGTTCATCTCTAATTCTACATATTATATTCATTTTCTTACTCCTTATGTTCTTCTACAATTTCTTGAAATACTTAACAATATTCCCATTGCACATAAATTAATAAACAGTGCCGTTCCTCCATAACTAAAAAATGGTAATGGCATACCCGTTACAGGCATAGAGGAAGTAACAACCGCAATATTTACAATAATTTGAAAAGCAAACGTACTAATAATCCCCGTGGCCACAAGTGAACCGAATAAATCTTTACAAGTAATGGCAATTTTATACCCTCTATAGATAAAGAAAATAAATAAAAGAATAACTGCCACTGCCCCTATAAAGCCTAACTCTTCCCCTAGTACCGAAAAGATAAAGTCATTTTGCGCTTCTGGAAGCCATAGGTATTTTTGCCTACTTTGACCAAGACCTCTTCCAAAGATTCCTCCAGAAGAAATTGCATACATACTTTGGAGTGCTTGCCAGTTATCACCTGTTGGATCTGCTTCAATATCCATAAAAGCAAGAATTCTTCTAAGTCTAAAACTATCTGCTCCATCTGCGAAGATAAAGACAACACCAACAACTGCAATTGCTACGATTCCTATGACAATCCACTTGGCTTTTAACTTAATACCACTTGCAAGTATAACAGAAAAAGAAGCAACTGCCATAATCAAAGTAGCACTCATATGCTCTTGTAAAAATAATACTCCAACAACCAGTGCTAGTAATAGCCCTGGCACGATAAACGTTTTAAAAGAATTTATTTTTTTGTAATTTTTAGAAAGATAGGTTGCAGTTGCTAACACAAGCATTAATTTCATAATCTCGGATGGTTGGAAACGAAAAGCTTCTCCAAAACCTAACCATCTTTTAGCACCATTAACACTAACACCCAAAGGTGTTAAAACCGCAAGTAACAAAACAAGCGCCAGACCATATCCCAAATAACTCCATTTCTTGTATATTCGATAATCGATTCTTGAAATAATGATCATTGCAACAATTCCAACTAATGCAAAGGCAAGCTGCCTGATTAACAAATAATTACTACTTCCCCACATACTTAAAGCATAATATGAGCTAGCGGAGGAAACCATTACTAGGCCTACACAAAGTAATAAAATGATAATGGTAAACATACCAAAATCCATTTGATTACTTTCTGCCTCTTTTATATCAACTTCTCTTTTTTTCATGTCTACTCCTACAATACAAAATATGCT
The DNA here is from genome assembly GCA_944386605.1 of uncultured Clostridia bacterium. Lineage (GTDB taxonomy): Bacteria > Bacillota > Clostridia > TANB77 > CAG-465 > CAG-465. The sequence goes on from CALXBS010000054.1 coordinate 2,391, forward strand.
ACTGCACAACAAATGGCAGTAATCGCCCAAAATAATATTACAACTTTTGTTTCTTTCATACCGGATAATTCTAAATGGTGATGAAAAGGAGCCATTTTAAATAATCGTTTTCCTTTTGTCATTTTAAAATAAAGTACTTGCAAAATCACAGATAGTGTATCGATAATACAAACAAGTGCTACTACTGCTAAATAAAGGGGCATTTTCATAATCAAAGCAATGGCTGCTACTGCGCCTCCAAGTGCTAGAGAGCCTGTATCTCCCATAAATACTTTGGCAGGATGAAAATTAAATAGTAAAAAGCCTATACAAGTTCCCACCATCGTTGCACCAAAAATAATCATATCTTTTTCACCATTTTTAATTGCAACCAATGTAAAAAATGACATAATGATTGCGACTACTCCTGCAGCTAATCCATCTAATCCATCTGTTAAATTAACAGCATTACTAGTTGCTAGTAAAATAAATGCCATAAAAAGAACAAATACAGGAAGTGTTAAAGCAACCGGTTGATTAAAAAATGGAATAATGGTTTCTGTTCCTAAATGAAATACCTTTAAATAAACCACAATAAAAATAATAGTAACAAGAATTAATCCAAGCATTTTCTTTTTAGGGGATAATCCTTCTGTATTTTTTAAAACTAACTTTTTGTAATCATCAATAAATCCTATTATTCCAAATCCTAAAATAGCAATAATTGCAAGGAGCAATTCGTGATATTGCATTGCATAAATTCCTAGTATCACTACAGAAACAATAATCATCATAATACCGCCCATAACAGGAGTACCATTTTTGGAAAGATGGGATTTTGGACCATCTTCCCTAACGACTTGCCCCACTTTATGTTTTTTTAGTATGGGTACTACAATCATTCCTACAACAACTGTAGCACAAAAAGCAATTAATAAATTTAGCGTTTGTGTATTCATATTTTATCTCCTTAAATTTTTATATGTTTTTATCTTCCATTTCCTCCGCTAGTTTCTTTACCACTTCGCGTTCATCAAAATGTACTTTCTTATGATCTTTTAATTCTTGATAGGTTTCATGCCCTTTTCCAGCAAGAATAATAATATCATTTTTCCAAGCAATTCGCATAGCAAATTTAATTGCCTGACGTCTATTTTCAATCATTTTATACAAGCCTCTTGTTTGTTTAATTCCTTCTTCAATATCTTGCATAATTTTCATAGGCTCTTCATTTCTAGGATTATCGGTTGTAATTACCGTAAAATCTGCTAATCTACCAGAAATTTCTCCCATTAATTTTCTTTTTTCTGTATCTCGATTTCCACCACAACCAAATACACAAATGACTCTTCCTTTTGCATGTCTTTTGGTAGCAGTAAGAATGGCTTCTAAACTAGAAGGATTATGTGCATAATCAATCACAACCGAAAAAGTTTTATTAATATCTACTACTTCACTTCTTCCAGGTACTTTCACATTTGCTAGTGCAAGCAAAATAGCATCCATTTGTGCATTTAATAAGCTACAAACTCCAATAGCTGCTAAAGCATTATATACAGTATATCGACCTGGAATTTTGATCGTAATTGTCTCTAACATTTTATTGATATACATTTTAAATTCCACATAAGAACCATTAATTTTAACATCGGTTGCAGTTAAATTAACGGAATTATCTAGTCCATAAGTTGCAACTTTGCAATGGATCATTTTCATTAGCTTAGGAGCATAAATATCATCTCCATTAATCATTGCAAAATCAGACATTTCAAATAATTTTGCCTTAGCCGCTAAATAATTTTCCATGGTTTTATGAAAATCTAAATGTTCTTCTGAAAGATTGGTAAAGACACTAATAATAAACTTTAGACCATAGACACGGTGTAATTCTAAAGCATGGGAACTTACTTCCATCACCACATATTCCATCCCTGCGTCTACCATCTCTTTTAACAATCTTTGTAAATCTAAAGATTCAGGGGAAGTCCTGGTAGCCTCAATTTGTTTATCTGCATAAGTATTATAAATGGTTCCTATCATTCCTGTTTTTTTGCCAGAAGCATTTAAAATATCTCTTATCATATAAGCAGTGGTTGTTTTTCCTTTGGTTCCAGTAACTCCAATTAATTTTAAACTAAGCGCTGGATTTCCATAATAAGTTGTCGCCATTTTGGCTAAAGCAATTCTTGTATTTTCAACCTCAACTACGGTAACTTCTTCTGGTATTTTTCCTAAATCATAACTCTCTTTTTCTAAAACAATACACTTAGCCTGTTTTTCTAAGGCCTCCTGTATATAATCATTTCCATTTTCTTCAAATCCATTAATAGCAACAAATACATCATTTGGCTCTATTTTCTTGGAATCATACTCAATTTTACTAATTTCTACATTTGTATTTCCTTGTACTTTAACATTTGTTAAATCTTCCACTAAATATTGTAAAATCATAAATTATAGCCTCCTAATCTAACTTACATTATACCATATGTTAAAATCATTTGTAAACCTAATTTATGGAAGTTCTGTACTGTCTACACATTTAATCGTAACAATAGAACCTTTTTGAATCACATCACCTGGTGTTACATCCTGGTGAATCACAATTCCAGTTCCCACTACTCTTACATTTAAACCAGCTTTTCTAAACTCTGCAATTGCGTCTGCTTGACTTTTATTTCTAACATCTGGTACTGCTACTGTTTGCCTTTCATTGTCATTTACATACACTCGAATAGTAGATCCTTCCATTAGAGTAGCTCCTTGTTTTGGGATTTGATCTTTTACAATGTCTTCATCTTTTAATTCACTATCTGATACAATCTCAAAACCATTTTCAAGTAATGTTTGTCTTGCTTCTGCAACCGTCATATTTTTAACATCTGGTACAATTACTTCTTTTATCTCACTTTCTTCTACCGCACAATCGGTTGGTACTTCTAAATATCTTAATACTTCATCAATGATAGAACCAACTACTGGGCCACAAAGAGTTGCACCACCATGACCCGCTTCTCCTTTTGGATCGTATAAATTCATCACAACAACTACTTCTGGAGAACTAACAGGTGCAATTCCAACAAATCCAGCTAAATATTTGGTATTATCTCCCCTTCCATTTTCACCAGTAGCGGTTTTTCCTGCTACTCGATATCCAGCAATTTGTGCTGACTTACCAGTACCAATTGTTACGGTATCTTCTAAAGCACTTAATATTTGACTTGCGGTATCTTCTGACATAATTTGTTTTACTACTTTAGATTCTATCTTTTTATCATAGTTTCCACTTTCACTCTTAATTTCTTTTACAACATAAGGTCTTACCAAATATCCTCCATTTGCAATTGCTGCATAATTTACCGCTGTTTGAAGGGTTGTAATCTGAATGGTTTGCCCAAAAGAAGTTGTTGCTAAATCAACTAATGTCATTGTTTCAGGATCATGCATGATTCCTGTTACTTCTCCTGGTAAATCAATGCCTGTTGTAGAATTTAAATTAAAAGCGTCTAAATATTTGCAATAAGTTGCAATTCCCATTTTTTGAGAAACTTGCATAAATACAGGATTACAAGAATTTAATATTCCGTCTCTTAGAGATTCTGTTCCATGTGGGTTATAATATCGCCAACATTTAATTGTCCAGTTTCCAATTTGCATACTTCCTTGACAATTAAACTGTTTATCATCCATGTTTACAATTCCTTCTTCTATAGCTGCTGTAGCAGTTACTACTTTAAAAGTAGAACCTGGCTCTTGTGTATCTGAAATGGCTCTATTTCTCCACATTTTATACAGTTCATTTGTTCTTTCTTCTTTACTTAAACTATCCCATTTTGCCTTTAATTCATCGGTATAAGGAGTAAATGGATCATTTGGATCAAAAGTAGGATAATTTGCCATTCCCAAAACTTCTCCTGTAGAAGGACGTAATACTACAATCATTCCATATTCTGCAAGATTTTCTTTTACTGCTTTTTGTAAATATTTCTCTATAATTCCTTGAATGGTTGCGTCCACAGTAAGGACTAAATCTTTTCCTTGAATAGGAGCGATATATTGTTCATTGGTAAAAGGAGTTTCTCTTCCTTTTCCATCCGTACTTCCTACAATTTTTCCTGGAATTCCTGCTAAATCTTCTTCATAATATTTTTCAATTCCATATAATCCTTGGTTATCCGTTCCAACAAATCCTAAAACTTGTGCTAATAACTCATTATATGGATACACTCTTAATGTGTCTTCATCGACACGTATTCCTTCTACTTCTTCTTCCTCAATGTATTGCAATACTTTTTCTGCTTTTTCTTGATTTACTTTACTTGCAATAATTTCTGTAGAAGAATTTTTCCTTAATTTGGTACGAACATCCTCTTTATTTAATTCTAAAATTTCTGCAAGTTTTTGTGCAACTGCTTCTTTTTGATCGGTGTCTATGCTATTAGGAACTGCCGTTATAATATTTACAGAAACACTTTGTGCAAGTACTTTTTCTCCTGTTGCGTCATAAATGGTTCCTCTTTTGGCTGAAATGGTTCTTTGTCTTGTCTGTTGTTCATAAGCTTTTTCTTTAAAATTGTTAAAGTCTAATATTTGTATAAAAACTAATCTTACAATTAGTGCAATTAATAGCAGTGTGCAAAATATCATCATAAAACTAATTCTTTTTTGATTTTTCAGTGTAACATAAGACACTTATTTCACCTCTTTTTTCGTATTATATCATATCATAAAAAATATACCAAGACAAATTTTGTATACTACATCATACTTACAATTTGACTTGGTTATTCATAATTTTATTTAAAATATCTGGTTTATAACATTTCTGATAAAATTTGTCACTTTTTCTAATATAGTAGTATCATTACTTGCTTCGCTTACTACCTTACTTGCTTCTGAAGTATCTACATAAATGGTTTGATTTTTTTCAGGTTTTTGCATACCTAATTGTTGTTTGGCATAAGCTTCTATTTGATTTAAATCTGTATTTTGTTCTACTTGTATTTGTGCACTAACAAGAGTTGTTTCTGTTTGTTCTAACTCACTTTTTAACTCTTGTACTCTTAAATTTTTTTCATTAATAATGTTAAAACGATAAATGACAATCATAGACATAGTAAAAGCGCTTAAAATAAAAGCTACCAAAGAAGCATTATTTCTTTTTTTTGCTTGCTGTACTCTTTTGCTTGCTACTTTTGTCTTTTTGGATGTTGTTACTTTTGGTCTTACTGGTTCATCATATTGTGGTTTTAATTTTCTAGCAGCAGAACCATCATCAAAGTAATCATACTTTCTACTGACTGGCATTTATAGTTTCACCTCTTTTTTTATAAACTGCCTTTTTATCGCTTTATTCTTACCACATATAAACTATATTACTACTATATTTTTCTCTCAAAAACGCGAAGCTTGGCACTTCTTGCGCGTGTATTCCCTTCTAATTCTTGTTCTTTTGAAACAATTGGCTTTTTATTTACAATTTTCCCATAAGACTGATAATGACATATACAAACCGGTAAATCTTTTGGACAAGTACATCTTCCCTCTAATTCTTCAAATGTATGTTTTACAATTTTATCTTCTAGTGAATGAAAAGTAATCACCAAAAGTCGTCCATCAGAGTGAAGCGACATAACTGCGTCAATTAGTGTTTGTTTTAACCTAATTAATTCCTCATTTACCTCGATACGAATTGCTTGAAAAACACGTTTAGCTGGATGTTGCTTTTCATTTAATGCTTTTTTAGGCATGGATCTTTTGATAATATCTACTAATTCAAAAGTGGTAGATATTTCTTTTTGTTCACGTGCTTTTACGATATTTCGTGCAATCGACTTTGCATATCTTTCTTCCCCATAATCTTTAAAAATTCTCTCTAGTTTTTCTTCGGGATATTCATTTACTACTTCATAAGCGGACAAAGTATCTTCTTGATTCATTCGCATATCTAGTTTTGCGTCTTGCATATAACTAAATCCTCTTTTAGCTTCGTCTAACTGATAAGAAGATACGCCTAAATCAAGTAACATCCCATCTATTCCATCTATTCTTAAATTTTCTAATATCTTTTTAATATTTGCATGATTATCATGCACAAGGATTACTTGTGGAAACTCTTTTAATTTTTCTTGTGCAGCTTTTAAAGCGTCTTTATCCCTGTCGATTCCTATTAATTTTCCTTCTTTACTTAGTCTTTTTACAATTTCATAAGAATGACCTGCTCCTCCAAGAGTTCCATCTACATAAATTCCATTTGGTTTTATATTTAAATTTTCTATACATTCTTCTAAAAGAACTGACTTATGTTTAAATTCCATTTTTTACCTCATCTAAAACTACTACTTTTTTTATGGTTATCTTTGGTTCCTTAAGTGTTTTTTCTTAAGTTTCTTTTGACTTTTTCTTTTGCTAAAACTAAATGCCTAAATTAGACATCTGGCTTGCAATTTCCTCTAAATTCATGTTGTCTTGATTATTATAGTCTTCCCATACCTTTTTGTCCCATATCTCAACTCTTGTTGATACGCCTATAATATATACCTCTTTTTTTAATTTTGCATATTCAATTAAAGATTGTGGTAAATTGATTCTTCCTTGTTTATCTAATTCACATTCTGTAGCACCTGAAAACATAAAACGTGCAAAAGTACGTGTAGCTGCACTAGTGATTGGTAAAGCTCTAATTTTGTTTTCAAACTTTTCCCATTCTGATTTAGAGTAAACAAAAAGTGATTCGTCTAATCCTTTTGTTACAATAAAAGAATTTCCCAAGTCATCCCTAAACTTTACAGGAATAATAACTCTTCCTTTGGAATCTAACGTATGACTATATTCTCCTAGTAACATTTTGGATCACCTCATTTCTAACCACTTTACACCACATTGTACCACTTATTTATCATTTTAGTATAACTTTTTAAAAAAATCAATACCTTTTTCAAAAATATTAGTATCTTTCACAATAATCTTTTTCTTAGTTTGCATAAAGTTAGAAAATTATGTCTAATAAAGTCGCTTAAACGCAAGAAAAAATAATTATAAAATATACTTTTTCTAGGGAAGAATATTACATAATTATTTTTTTTACTTACAAATAATGTTTTTTATCACTTTTAATACCTGATCCATTTCCCTCATTGTATTGTTTCTGCCAATGGAAAAACGAATTGCTTTATCTGGATTTTGACACCCAATTGCTTTTAATACATGAGATGGCTCTACTGCTTGACTATTACAAGCAGATCCTGTTGAAACACAAATTTGATTCATATTCAGTAACAGTAACATATTTTCGTTAAGAATTTTAGGAAAAGAAACATTTAAATTTCCAGCAATCCTATTTTCCATACTTCCATTTAAAGTAATATCCGGAGAAATTTTCATTAATCCTTCATATAAATAGTTTCTCATCAGCCTAATTTTATTTTCTTCTTCCTCTAAATTTTGATAAGCAAGAGAAATTGCCTCTCCTAAACCTACAATTCCAGCAACATTTTCAGTTCCTGCTCTTTTTGAAAATTCTTGATGTCCTCCATCAATTAAATTATCAAATAAAATTCCTTTTTTTATATTTTTTACCCCTACACCTTTAGTGCCATAAAACTTATGAGCTGTCATAGATAACGCATC
>CALXBS010000055.1 GCA_944386605.1 uncultured Clostridia bacterium
CTTCTCTAGGTGGTTGGCGATATCTACCTCCACTACGGACTTTCACCGATTAGCTAAATGACATGCCTGTCGCACTATCGCAAAAAGCTACCGGCAATCGCCGGTAGCCTCTTGTGTATCAGGCCATTAATTCCTGATAATATTCGTCAAGGAAGTCTAAGTTTTCTTGTACATTTTCAAGCGTAAGAGTGGAAATCACTTCCCTTACAAGAGCGTCAAACTCTCTTTTTACCTCTTTTTCTGCTTCTGTAAGAATTTTCTTTTTCTTCCCCGCTTGATGACTAAATTTGTTTTCACCATAATTTTTCTCAATCTCTTTGAAAAATAAAAACTGGAGTACTTCCAAAGTGTTGGTGTCTGCAAGTTCCTTGTCATCACTGATCCGTAAAGAAACTGTGTTTTTCTTAAGAGAAAGATAGCCATAGGTGTAAATTGGTTCGATACCAGATACATGCTGAGTGCCTATAAGCTCTACTTTTCCAATTTTGTCAGCATTCTGAAAGAGGTCTTGAAGTCTTGTAATCTTTATTCTTTCATACTCACGTTTTATGTTCTCTTTCTTCCTGTTAACCCAAACAAGTTGTACTGCATTTCTAAGCGCTACTAAATTGGATTCTCTTCTGCCATATAACTGATCAGAACAAAAATACACTCTTTTACCATTATCTAAGAAAAGTTCCTTTATATCACTAGTAAATAATGTTGCTAAATCAAGATATACCTCTGCGTTATTATCAAAAGGACTATAGTGCACTTCAAATTGCTTCTTACCAATTAACACCGCTTCTTGCCGAATCGTTCTAGATACAGGTTGATTGTAATAATTCCATTCTTGCTCATATTCTTCCTTTAATCTTGCATAATCAGGATGATTACGATCATAGTAAATGACTGTATCGACTTCCACTCCAGCAAAATATTTTTTGACAGTTACTACAACCGTGTCTAAGCTTAGAGAATAATGTGATTCTTTCTCTTCTGTAATAGCGCTAGGTACAAGTTCTAGTAAAGTATTTAGATCAATCTTACTTGCAAACTTAATAATCATAAAAGACTCTTTCCAACCCCAAAAATTCTTAGCCTCAATTATCTTTGGAATTCCCACAACAAATTTAGAATTCGAGAATGTCAAACAACTACTTCGATCCAGCCTCCCTTCAGTTTCTCCGTCTGTGTATGCTGCATAATAATCATCTTCTCTTACATAAATATGCGATACCAGACCACTCAAACAAGATTTTAAAATTACTTCTCTGTCATCATTATTGGTAATTTCCACAATACCATACAGTGCCTCTTTCAACTTTTTGATATGCTCTTTGATTTTGAAGAAACTTTTCTTTTTGATTCCAAGCTTTTCAAAATCAATATATCCCAGCTTGTTGATATAATTCCATATGTCTAATTCTGCAAGAAGGTCACTTTCTTTTTCAGAAGTAAATTCACGATAGCTTCTATCCTTAACTAGAAGACCTCCCATCTCTATAATTGCAGCAATGGTAATAACAGGCTCTGTAACGCCATACTTCTCAGCCTCTATGATCATCCGAGCAAGTTGAACAGAAACAGGCATTTTTACAATCTTATGACCAAGCTCTGTTACTTGATTATTAACAAGTGCTCCAATTGCAGTTAACTCTTTCTTAGCCGTCTGGATTGCAATAAGATCTGGCTGATGGAAGAATTCCAGTTTTTCAGCATCCAAACCAATTTCTGCTATCTGCAAAACCACTCGGTCTAAGATACTTCTTTGGATTTCTGGAACTGTGTATTTTGGTCGATCTGCCATACTTATATCAGAGCAAAGAAAATACTTAGAATCTCTAGTTCTAGCTCCACGCCCCATTCTCTGCAAGAGATCAGCAAGGCTAACGGCTTTTAAAAATAACCCTTGAATACCATTTTCTGCAATAGAAATTCTAGCTTCACCTCTGTCGACAATACTATCAAGATCCGGGATTGTAAGAGAAGTTTGCGCAACGTTAGTTGCTACAACAACTCTAGAGTTAGGATAGGATTCAAAGCATTTTTTCTGTTCCTCCCACTCCATCTCACCATGTAGTGGTAAAACGGTTGCATTTTCTTCCTTTAATCCCTCCATAACATCATGAATTTCTTTTTTCCCAGCAACAAAAACTAGAATATTATTTCCTTCAGCAATGTTTTCTTTAATGGTATCCATAAACCTGTAGGCTGGTCTTTCTATTACAGTGATATTATACAAATTCCCTGGAATCTTTAATACTGCAACATCTTGCCCTAAAAAATTAGCAAGTGTGTCTGTATCTAAAGTCGCACTCATAATGACAACTTTCGTATTCCATTTTTTATGCATGAATTTACACCAAGCAATCAGTACCTCAATGTTTAAGTTCCATTCATGCACTTCATCAATGATCAAAACATTTTCTTCTTCATATTCTGTATGGAAAATTGTTCTAATCAGCTGAAGTCCATCTGTACAATACAAAATCTTGGTATCAGAACAAGCACACTTATCATAACCAGTTCTATATCCTACTTCTTGTCCAAGAGTTACATTCATTTCTTCTGCTACACGTCTAGCCAAATTTTTTGCTGCCATGATCCGCGGTTCCGTTACAACTACCCGATGATAATCATTTGCTAAATACTGCGGGATTTGTGTCGATTTACCAGATCCAGTTTCAGCACAAATAATGGTAAAAGCATGACTGTGTACTGCCTCAATAATCTCATCCTTGTAATTGGTAATGGGTAACAACATATAATTTTCCTCCTTTAAAATATTAATTGGATTATTTTTGGACTCATAATCTAATTATACCATATTTTATGTAAAATGCAAATTACTTTCTTGCCTATATAAAAGTCTTTGCTTTTAATATCAAATAGAAAAATCATGGATTATCATTTTATCCATGATTTTCTTTTATTACTTTTTCAAGCTTTTCTTTTGCCTATTTTTTATTATCAAAATTCCACTAATTCCTAAAATTGCAATCAATGCTATTACTACATATATCCATACAGATATATCAGATGTCTCTACTGTTTGCTCATATATGTAAGTATTAATAATTGTATTTCCATTAATGTATTTTTCGTAATATTCATTTGTCTCTTTCTCATCTACAGAATATTCTATCTCATTTCCATATTTATCATACTTTTCAAGTTCAAATGAATAAATCCAATTGGTTTTTTCGCTTACTTCTGCTTCTGCTACAATGTTTTCACCATTTTTTACTTGTAATATGACACTTTCTGGGCGTTTTCCGGCTTTGTTTTCATCGTCATTCCATTCTTTTTTCACTATGATTGTTATTCTATCTTCTGGTACCACAAACTTATTGGTAATGACATTTCCTACTATATTTTTAATGTAAAACTCACTTTCAAAAACTTCATCTACTGTATAACTTATTTCATTTCCTAAGTTATCGTATTTTGGCAACTCAAATGTGTACTCCCAATTTGTTATTTCATTTACCTCTTGTTCTGCTACTACTTTTCCTTGTCTTTTTACTTGCAAGGTTACACTTGTTGGTCTCTTTCCTGCTTCATTTTCATTATCATCCCAAGTCTTTTGTACTTTGATTTGTACCTTTTCATCTGGCACTACAAATTGATTAATCACAACATTTTCTTCTATTCCTACTTTTTCATAAAATGGAATATCTACCTCTTTTTCATCAACCGTATAAAAAATTTCATTTCCTAGACGATCATATTTTGGTAATTCCCATTCACATCTCCATAAATTTTCATCATTTGCTTCTGCTTCCGCTATTACTATGCCTTCTACTTTTACTTGTAATGTCACACTTTCTGGACGTTTTCCAGCCTCATTTTCATTATCCTGCCACTCTTTTTGCCCTACTATCTTTATCTTATCATTTGGCACTTTAAATGTATTAATAATAGTATTTTCGGTAACTTCTTTCGTATAAAATTTTAACTCTTCCTTTTCATCAATCGTATAATTTATTTTATTTCCTAAACTATCGTATTTTGGTAAATCTTTAAAAGTATATTCCCAACTAGTTGTCTCACTTACTTCTTGCTCTGCTACGACTGTTTCTCCATTTTTTATTTGTAATGTGATACTACTTGGACGTTTTCCTGCTTCATCTTCATGATCTTCCCAGATTTTTTTAACACTAATCTCTGTAAATTCTGTATAAATTTCTACATTTACTTGATTAGAATAAATTCCCTCTATATTATCCGTAACACCACCTAGTGGATCCGTTGCTCTCCAATTTGTCCAAAACATATTACTTGCAGAAGTCTTTAAGGTCTCATCCTCTACTGCTTGCATTTTTATCAACACAAAAACAACATTATTTGGACTAAGTTCCATTTCACTTCCATCTTCTTTATATCTTAAATCTACACAAATGGATTTTACAGTGCTTTTATCTACACTATCATCTAGTGGCTTCCACTTGTCTGGAACTTCGGTTAGTTTTCCTGGATTTAATTCTGTTGAATAATATACCTTCGGAGCATATCCTTTAGACTTTGCATAACTTGTATCTACCCCTAAAAACTTTCCTTTCCAGCCTTGACTTACATCTACTCCTTTATCATCAAGAATCGTCTCTATATTGTCATATAAAATTAAGTCTTTTAAACTATTGGCTCCAGTTGTCACACGCAACTTATATTCATAGTTTTCTCCTGCTTTGACACTTGCTGTATCTAGCACATATTTATCACGAGTCAGATCAGTCTTTACTTGTTTTAAAACTGCCTGTTGAGAAGAATTTGCATGCGTAATGGTTAAGCTATCATGATAACAAATAACAGATTCTTCTAAATTACCATCTTCATCAAGATCCGTAGCTAAAGTATCAAATATGCCATTATCTTTTTTGATAGTGGTATAATAAGTATCATATTCATACTCTTGATTTTCCCACATGCCATATATATAATTATCATATTGAAAACCATATTCTAAAATACTATCATAAGAAACTTCTGTATCAAGCGTCATATTCATAATGATTTCTGGCACATAAAGGCTTTCAAAACTTAAATCATTTAAATCAATTGTAATAATAATCTTAGTTCGTCCACTATCTTTATAGTTATAATTAAAATCAACTGATGTAATACTTTTTAAATAATCATTAAATTGCTCTTTACTTTTAAATCTTGTTCCATCTATTAATTCAAACCAACTATAACTCCCCTCTGTATCAATAATGCTATCTATAATTTCTTGTTCTTGACTTGCAACGTTCATGCCTAGTGGTAAAATATCATATATCTTAATAACCTTATTTTTGTCTCCATCCGTTCTATAGCTATCTATACTTGTTTCTATATTGTACTGTATTTCATATTTTTGATCTGCTACATTATTAGTAATATTTTCTCTTTTTTTCTCAATGCCTAATTCAATCCAGCCATCCCCTATATCTATACGTTCACCAGATCTATACATACGTCTTCCATAAGTAGCTAAATCATCTTTAGATACAACTTCTTCTGTATCTAAATCATAAAAATAAGGATACGAATACTCATCTTCATTTACCAAAACCCTATTTCCATCACTATCTTTATGATATACATTTAAATAGCAAAAATTATATACATATCCCCCTACAAGAGCATCTTTTGCAAAAACATACCAGTTTACATCAAAACTTGCATTGCCATTAAATCCATAGGTATCCATATATAATGTTTGATCTAAATCTTTTAAAATTAACTTTACTCCTACTACACTTCGAGGTGTCATAATCGTTTCTCTTGTATCTTTGGTTAATCCTGTTTTATAAGTTACATATTCATCTGTATTTTTATATCTTACTTGTAGTTCCCATTCATATCCTATTAAAGGTTCACCTAAATAATCATCATAATCAGAAGCATATACATTATATGTATAAAATACAGGAATAACCACATAATACGCTCCATATTCTTCATCCGTTAATTTTGTTGTTTCTCCATTTTCTCTTGTAGCATATAGAAAATCATCTCCTATTTCTACATCCATTAAAGAGTCAGTATAAAAGGCGGTTGCTTTTATTTCTGCATCCGTATTTTCACCGTTACCACTTGCCATTCCTTTCTTAGATACTTCACCCCAACCGGCACTAAAATCTTTATAAAGATCGTATTTCCTTCCCATTGGATAATTAGTCTCAAAAACTTTTAAAGTAACGGTAGAACTAGCTTCTGCAAGTTTTTGTATTTCTTCTTCATCTTCATATCTTCCCCACAGTTCTGTCGTATTCGTTATGACATCGCCTGCATTATAATTTGTTTTAGGATATCCTACATAATAATGATAATATTTTCCATAAGTACTTTTCCCTGCAAATAAATAATAATAAGTATTTTCCTCTTTAGGTTCTGTCTTATATAAATTTTCATTATATAGCACACATCCTTCTGGAAGTTCTACTTTTATACAACTTTTAAAGCCCTCTCCATCAATTAAAGTTTTACTATTTTCAAAAGGTGACAAAGCACCAATTGCTCCTTCTTGTGCGCTTTGAATAAATGTATATTTTACCCAATAATAATCATCTATAACCTCTGTTATATTATTATAATTATCATTTAAACCGTGAATTGCTTCATTTTTTAAAGTATATGTTTTTTTATTTCCTGTATAATGAAAATTACATACATTAGATTCCATGACGATAATTTCATCTGCTTGTATATTTTCTTCTATTTTTGCTTGATAAGCTAAATCGGTCTTAATTCTAAATCTTGGTAATAAATTATACACAATTTGTATGGTTCCTTCAAAATGGTCTTCTGCCATCACATGATTATTAGTAAAAATATATTTGTTTTCTTCTATATCATAACGATAACTCCAATCATATTGTTTTTCAGTACTTTCTTCTTTATCTGCTGCTATTACTATATTATTTTCTAACCAATAACTATATATTTCATCCCTTTCAGTAGTATTTCTCCAATATTCACTAAAACTATCCTTTGCAATTCCCGGAATTTCTATCAAAATTTCTCCAGGTTGATATACTTTTTCTGTCGTACATGCATAGCTAATTTGCATAACCAATTGTTTGGTTTCATCATCACTCATTGCATTCCATGTAACATCAGTAATTGCCTGATTTGGAGAATCACTACTTCTATCATACATCACAAGTTGTATATTCCAATTATTATCCGTTATTTCTATAGCACTTTTCTGAGTCATGGATCCTATCATAATCGTAATCATTACAATAATTAAAAGTAACCACAAAAATATCGTAAATATAGATACTTTTCGTTTCTTTATTTTTTGATCTTTTTTCGGCTCTTTCTCCTGCTTTTCCATATCTTCCTCCTTTTTCTTTTTTCGTTTTGCATTTTTGTTTTCTTTCCTTTTAAGCATGATCATGAACATCGTTTTTTATCTTTTTAAAACCATGTTGTGTGTGTGTGTGTGTGTGTATAGTCCAATCATACTTTCAAGTTTTTTTGTTGACATAAGCTTTTTGCTTTTTTAGCAATATTCCTATTACACTGGCATACTACCATTCTCTTTTTTGTTTTGCAATATCTAGCAATGCAAAAATCATGGATTATTTCTAACCCATGATCTATTTTTTATTTATTATATTTTTTACCTTTGTTAGTATTTTTTACTATCAAAATTCCACTAATTCCTAAAATTGCAATAAATGCTATTACTACATATATCCATACTTGTATATCAGAGGTATCTACATCTACTATTTTTTCAATTTCTTTAAACTTAGCTATCAATGTCACATCTTTAGTTGGTACATATTCATTTGGATTTACTTCTATTTCTTCTCCATTTTCTATAACAACCCATTTGTCAAATTCATATCCTTCTTCTGGTATTGGAGTTGGAATCTTTTGTGGTGTTTTTCCCTTTTCTACTAATTCTTCTACTTCTCCTTCTAATGTTTCACCTTCATCTGCTTCATAGCTTACTTTATACTGAATTGCTTCTGAGGAAATTATAACCTCTTCTTGATAAATATCTTTTACACTCAATACATTATCTACATATTTTTCTTCTCCTGCTCCTACTGTTTCTTCTATTGGTGCTTCAAAATAATAAAACTCCTCTTCATCTCCAATGTCTATATCATTTTCTTCATTATAATATCCGGACATGACAGAGGAAACTACTTGACTGTCTGTTTCTATTTTTGACTCTCTTATATATCCTCCAAATTCTACTTTATTCTTACTATACTCTACTTCTTCATCTAGTATTTTATTTCCATTTTCATCCACATCATATACATAGTATATTTTATTTTTATCTTCTACTTCTATTGTAACATTTCCTTCTCCATCTGTTGTAATGATCTCATATATTTGATCTGTTTTATCAGATGTTTCATCTTCAAATAAACCTACATAATATGTATGAGTTCCTTTTTCCCCTTGTACCAGTTTATTAACTTTTAATATTACTTCTTCTTCATGACTAAATCTTAACTTAGGGGAAGCAATATTATATTTTTCCCAAGTTGTATAATAGTCATATTCATAATATGCCTTATAATTTAAGTTACTCTCTTTACTACTTGCAATATCCCTTTCAGAATTTATTTCTTCATAATTTTTATATATCACATTGATATACGTACTTCCATTCTTAAACTTTATCTCATTTTCTAACCAATAGATTGTATTGGTATCTTTTACATACACATACTCTTTTCCA
Source organism: uncultured Clostridia bacterium (assembly GCA_944386605.1). Lineage (GTDB taxonomy): Bacteria > Bacillota > Clostridia > TANB77 > CAG-465 > CAG-465. The sequence continues at coordinate 8,678 of CALXBS010000055.1, forward strand.
GTTGGAGTTTCTTCGTCTACCATATAAAATTCATTTAGTACATCTTTTGGAATACCATATTCTTGCTCTTCACTGGTGGTTTCTAATATACTCCATTTATCATCATTTTGATATTCTGCTGATAGCTCAAATTCATCTGATAATGTATCTTGATAAATAATGTGACCATTATTTAGATCAATATTTGAAGGTCTTTGTGCATAACTTATAGAAGTGTAACCAATTTCTATTTGTGCCTTCCCACTATTTACATCCATCCACTTAATACTTTTACTTGCATTCGTTCTATCCTCTTCCATAAAATAAGCGGTTACATTAATTTCTAATACCTCACCAGAGGAAATTCTACCTAAATTAATTCGCTCATCATAGAGCATTCCATTAAACAATATCTTTTCACCATTAACTTCAATTTCTCTTGCCATTTCATAATCACCAGCATAATAATAATAATCATCGTATAGACATGCACTATCTAATATAACATCTGAATTTGGACTTACTTTATCAATGAAAAATACTCCTATTTCATCTTCAAAATAACTAAAGCCCCCTCCTGATACCCCATTATTAGCTTGTATGCAATCAAAGTAAGAATGATACATAATATTATTAATAATCCTTTTATCCATTGTTCCCTCTATTTTTAGATTTATTTTAATTTTAGCCTCTGGCGCATAAGTAATTTTAACAGTATAATCCACATTATCATTTACATTAACAGAATAATCACGATAATAAACATCCAGGTAGCTTGTAAATTCATCACTTTCTATTTCTTGTGCATAACCCTCTATATGTACTTGGTTTAATCTGATTTCATAACTATACTTTATATTGCTTATAAAGTCTTTACTTGCTTCATAAATATAATAACCCTCATTATCTTGTTCTATAAAGTTAAAAGTCGTATATACTGTTGAACTTTTAACTGCTTGAATCTTTAAATTTTGATATGCTTCTTTTACTTCCTCTGTTTCTAATCCTTCTACTTTTATTCGTATTCTTAATACATCACTATCTTCTACCGCATTTTGTGTAACAATTCCATTAACTGTAATAACTGTCATCACTACAATTAACAAAAGCCATAAAAACACAGTAAAAATCGATGTTTTTCTTTTATTCTCTTTTTTTACTCCATTTTGACTTTCCATGTTTTCTCTCCTTCCTTTTCTTTTGTAACTTATTTTTAAAACTACGTTGTGTGTGTGTGTGTGTGTGTGTGTGTGTAGTATAATCATACTTTCAAAGATTTTTGTAAACATAATTTTTCTTGCTTTTTATCAATATTCTTAT
>CALXBS010000056.1 GCA_944386605.1 uncultured Clostridia bacterium
CTTTCTTTGGTTTGATTTGCTTTTAAAATATTTTGTGCAATTTGTAAGCAATTTAATCTTTTTGTTCCTGTTTTTATTATAATTGCTAATAATTCCGAATTTGTCAGATAAGACGGACCACGTAGTTCCAATTTTTCATATGGTCTATCATCTGATGGTAAATCTTGTATTATAATTTCACCCAACGAACAACAAATCTAGATAGTAAAGCAAAAAGTACCATACCAATTACTCCTGCTATATTTACTTTACACCATATGCCAAGCGTAAATTGTAGAAAATTAAGATCTACTGTAAGAGGTGTTTTAAAACCTAATTCTCCCCCAAGAGATAACCAACTTAAAGCTGGCACTCCTGCAAGAGATTCACCAATAGCAATCCCTACAATCATTCCTAATACACAAAAAACAATAATAATAAATTTTCTCATCTGTTTTTCCCCCTATTTTCTTTTGTTTATTTAATCTATTTTCTCTATGATACAAGCCACATTATCTTGATAAATCATTTTATACTCCTCATGCATGACTAAATTTTTAGCAATACTTGCATTTTTTTCTACAAAAACATAATCAATGTCATACTTTTCCAACAATTTTATATAATTATCTGTACAATTATTAATTCTAATATAATCCATTGCTACATTGACTCCTGAATTATATTCTTTGGTATAAAGATCTGCTCTTGAATCAATAAATACCTTTCTATTTTCAAGCATCATAAGGCTTCCCCAGGTATATTCGTTAAAAATCCTAGCATCTTCTGGTATATTTTCTTCTATAAATTTTAAAGCTTGTACTGGATAAGCATTTGATGGAATATATTCTTTTCCATTTTTAAAAAAAGTATCCATTCCTAGCTTTCCAATAAATACAAGATAAACCACTAAAAGCGTCATACTGATTTTTTTTCTTGCTTTTGGGTTTAGCCCTTCATTTATCTTGTTATATAAGATATCTAATATTTCTTCTAAAACGCTTAAACAGGTTGTGCTACAAATGATCAATAAAGCAAAATGTCGAATAGAAAGTAACGTCATAAACGCTGTTCCTATAAAAAGTAAAAAAGAATGTAATTTTATTTTTTGCTTACACATCATAAAACCAAAAACAAAAATAGCAATATATGCATATGCAAGCGGACCACAAGAAGCTTTCATACTAAGCGGTTGAAATTCCATAATATATTGATTAATAAAACTATTTCCTAGTGTTTTAAAACCATAAAGAACACTATCAACCCCAAAAGGATTTATAAAAATAAGCAAAATTCCTACTACAAGAGGAATAATCAAATATCTACATAATTCTTTACCTTGGGTTTGTGTTTCTATTTTAAAAAACTTAATAGATAAAAGATTAAACAAATATACCATTAAAATAATAAAATAAAATGCTACTACACCAGCATGTAAATTAATTAATAATAATGGGATAAAGGTGAGTAACAACAAATATCTCATTTTTCCATGCTCTAAAAACTTTTCTATCCATAAAATTTCTAAGCCAAACAAAATGTAACTATACATTTGTGCACGGATCGATAGAAAAATTTGCAAGATAAACATCTGGATAAATAAAATTAAGTAAGCAAGTTTCTTTCTTTTTAAAAATTTTACGTTTAACGCATAAAGTATTACTGCAAGCAAAGAAGAAAGCAATAGGCCTAAAATATATAATCCTGTAAATCCAAATTTAGCATATACAAAATAAGTAATCATATTTACTCCAAAATGCTGTGCCACATATTCTAATCCTTCATGAATCGAAAAATCATCTTGCTTTACAATTCCTTCTTGATAATACTTTTCGCCTAACTTGATATCAAAAAAAGTATCGTTTTGAAATTCTACCCTATAAATACAGAAAATAAAAAGAAACATTAATAAACTAAATAAAACAATTTTCCATATTTTCTTTTTTTGCGTGTTTTCAAACATATCCAATCTCCTAACAAAATATAATCTTTGTTTATTATATAACGTAACCAACAATTTTTCAATATACAAAAATAGAAAAAATAGCCCTAAACTTTATTTAGAGCTATTAACTACTAATTTTCCCAACATCAAATCTTTTTCTATTTTTTCTAATTTTACCTTTTTAATATCAAAAAGCCATTTTTCTTCTGCTTTTACTTTTACTTTGATGTAATTTTTGGTATACCCATATAAATAACCATTTTCAAATTCTTCAAATAGTACTTCTACTTCTTGATGAAGATACTGTTCCATATATCTTCTTTTTTCTTTTTGTGCACAAGCAATTAAAGCTTTACTTCTACGGATTGCTTCATTTCCATCTACTTGATTTTCCATTTTAGCAGCCCTTGTCCACTTTCTTTTAGAATACTTAAAAACGTGTACCTCATAAAAATGAATTTTTTCTACCATTTTTAAAGTTTCCTCAAATTGCTCTTTTGACTCTTCTGGAAAAGCTACAATGATATCACAAGTAAACGAAACATCCTGTATATATTTTCGAATGGTATCTGTTATTTGCACAATATCTTCTTTGGTATATTTTCGATTCATATTTTTTAAAACTTCATTATTTAAACTTTGAACCGATAAATGAAAATGAGGACATAATTTTTTGATTTTAGAAAGCCTTATAATATTTTCCTCTGTTAAAATCCTAGGCTCTAAAGAACCAAGCCTAATTCTTTCTAATCCGTTTATTGTAGAGAGTTTTTCTACTACATCAATAAAATCTATTTTTTCTTCTAAATCTTTCCCATAAGAAGCAATTTCAATTCCAACCAAAACAATTTCTTTTACACCGCTTTTTACCAAAAGCTCTGCCTCTTTAAAAACTTCATTGATATCCCTACTTCTTACTCTTCCTCTTACATAAGGAATAATACAATAAGAACAAAAGTTATCACATCCATCTTCAATTTTAATACTTTCTCTTACATTCCTTCCATTTTCTAATGTACCAGAAGATACATACTTTCTGGAACGAGCAATATCCCCTATTTTATAAACTACTTTTTTAGTTTTTCCTTCTTTTTTTAAATAAACTTCTACCAAAGAAACAATATCTTTCTTTTCATCATTTCCAATAACAATATCGACATTTTGAATACTTGCCTGCTCTCCTATTTCTTGTGCATAACACCCAGCAAGAACCACTATTCCTCCCATTTTTTTAGCTTTACTTAAATATTTTCTGGTTTTTCTTGTCGACAAATTGGTAACACTGCAAGAATTGATCACATAAACATCTGCTTTTTCTTCAAAGTCTACAATTTCATATTGCTGATCTACAAATTTTTTCATCATAAGATCTGTTTCGTATTGATTTACTTTACACCCCAATGTATAAAAAGCTACGGTTAATTTCTTTTTATTATTGCCCTTACTTATTGCCATTACTATATTTCCTCCATTTTTTTCACTAATTTTGCCATAAATTAAAATTTCATATGATCACTTTAATGTTAATTATAGCAAAAAAACTTCATTTCTACAATAGTTGCACTCATTTAAGTTCCATAAAAAACAAGTCATCTCCAAAAGAAAAAGACTATAAAAGGTCGATAGTACAGAAAAATTTTCTATATGTATATTATTTTTAATAAATCCCCAAAATACAAAAGAGAAGATACTTTGCCATTATCTTCTCTTTAACATTGCCACATAGCTACCTATATAATATCCATACTACTTAATAAATTTCCCTTTCGAAAGAAGCGTGAAAAATGAAACAACATTTTTCAGCTGGTACAATAAGGTTACATAAACATAACCCTTATTGTGTTTACATTGTAACACTTTTCTAAACTAATGTCAACATTTTTTCTTTGTTAAAATTTCGTAATTATATAATTTTATATACTGCGCATATTACATAAATATATTAAAGTATAAGCATAAATACATTTTTTGATATAAATTTTTATGTTTTATAGTAACATTTTTATTAAAAAAGAGAATAGACTTTTACATCCATTCTCTATATAGTCAGAAAGCTAGGTAGAGTGACCTTTCTACATCTCCTAACACTTTCGTGGGCGTTGGCTGCCTGTTCCAACCTCAGAGCTTTCTATACTATCTTATGCTTATATTTAGTATAACATACATCTTTTTGCTTGTCAAATCAATTTTTATTATTTTATTTCTATAAAGTATCCTCCTTTTTTATATGTTTCTACTTTCTTCTCTGTCATTACAAACATTGTTCTTACAAAATTTATATTATTACTTGTCACTCTAACTGCTACTAATACATGCTCATTATTTAATATATACCTTTTTATATATTCTATTGAATTTTTATTTGGATGCTTAGCAATATACGTTGGATTCTCTAATATATTAGATATTTGTTTAGAGTATCTATCATAATCTTCTGGATGATTATTTTTCATATGTTCTATATTCCTATCGCTTATAAAAATAGGAGTATCTTCTTCTATATCTAAATTTAATGCTTCAATTACATTTTTATTTATTTTTCCTATTTGTTTATTCATTTTTCTCTCCTGACTATTTTTTTAATTATATTATTTTTTACATAGAAAGTCAACAAATTTCGTCTTCTATCACATTAAAAACATAAGTGTAAAATAAAAAATTTATTAATACAAACAATGTATAGAATAATAGTTAATACAGAGAGAAAATCAAAATATGATAAGTCATTATATGTAATAACAGCATATTTAGGAGAATTAGAAAAAGATATAATAGATTATTATAATAAGAAAAAGGAGCAAAGACAACTCAAAAGAAATGAACTCTGTACAATACAAAGTTCATTCTAAAATTACCTAGTACCTAATTAAAAAGCTACTTTCATTTCTTTTCTCCTTTATTTAATTTAACAATATAACCATATAGCAATCACCAGTTGATTACTTCTTGTTTCTCTTAATTTAGCTCCTACTTTTAACTTTCCACATCTTCTAAAAGAAACAATATCTCCTTCTTTTAAAACAAAATCTGGAAAATAAATCATTCTATCATTTACCAAAAGATCGCCTTTTACAATCTTTTCTTTTGCCTCTTTTCGACTTAAATGATACACTTCACTAAGCAATGCGTCTGCACGCATAGAAGGAATGATACATTCTTTTTGTATCTGTGCAAATGAAAGCATTTTTACCTCTTCACTATCTAGTAATACCTCTTCCATTTTCACCTCTTGATTTCCTACTTGAGTCAGATGTAATTTTAAATATTCCTCTATACTTTTCATATAAAAGACATATGCAAAATTTTCTTTTGCAACAATATCTCCAATCAGTTCATGTTTTATTCCCAAAGAATAAATCGCTCCCATATAATCTTTATGAAATAATTTTTTATAACAACTAGGAATGATTTTCATACATCCTACATTTTGAGAACAAATTTTTTCCACATTTTCTTTTAAATAATCTGGAAGAAACAAAATATTGCTTCTTTCTAAATTTTCATTTGGTCTAAAAACCATATAATCTATCTCTAAAGCATTTAACGCACTTTTTACCATACTTAACTCTTTTAAATTTAAAAAATAAGTAAATGCCATATGTCCCGTCATTTCAAATTTCATTGCCATATCTAAAATATGGGATAAAAAAATTCTTTCTTCTTTATTTTGAATTAGTTCTAATATTTCTCTTTTCTTTCTTTTATCTACCATGTCAAACATCCTTTTCTCATTTATTATAGCAAAAAATAGCAAAATACGCAACAAAAAAGGAGACTAGCCTTTTTAAAAAACTAATCTCCTAAAAATATTTTTTTAAGAATGAAGCTCGGTTAATACATCATATTCTAATAAGTTTTTTGCTTTTATCATAGAAAGTTTTTGCAAAATATCATTTGGTTCATTTTTTCTTACAATCTCAATTAACTTTAGCAAAACATCTGTATTTCCATTGGAAAGAAAATACACTAAATAAAAGATCTGCTTTCTTTTTTCCTTTAACTGAATAGCATATTTATATGACACTTGCACTACTTTATAAAGTTCTGGCCCAGTAATCTCTGTAATCATACACTGATTTTTCTGATTAGTAATGGAAGCAATTTCTAAATTTCCTCCCTCTACAGAAACATAGGTTATTTTTTGTGATCTTTTTAACCTAATAAATCCGACATACTCCCCATCCTTTTCAAAGACAATCGCATTTTCATAAACAAATCCCATGATTCCATTGATCATAATCATATCCTGTATTTCCCACTCTTCAATTATTTCTAAATCTAACTGAACAATTTTAGAAATACTATCAGAAGATAATGCAATTCTTGGCTGTTTTAGATCTAATTTTTTGAAATATATTTGAGCAAAAAACGTTTCCTTATCTTTTACCATTCCACCAAAAAGATTTTGATCTTCTATCACTTTAAAAAAGCATTTTGTGCTTTCTACATAAATGTTTATACATTCATCTTGATCCATAAACAAAAAGGATATTTCCTCAAAAGGATGAGATGTTTCCTTTACTTTGCTTAAAAAAATGCATTTCCCATTTTCACTTGCATTGACACGAAAACACTTCAACTGTTTTTTTTGGTGAATATAAAGATACTCGGTACCATCCCATAACATTTTAAAGTTTTCGGCCTTTTTTAATCGCAATAACACACTTACATTTTTTTCCTCACTAAAAATATCACAGCTACATACAAGACAAATTTCTACCTGACCATCTTCCCGCTCAATTGCATACAAAAAATATTTTTTTCTTCTTAACCTTATTTTTTCTAAATAAAGTATTCTTTTCCCTTCGCAAAATGTTCGTCTCAAAGTAACTACCTCCTTTAATCAAATGAAGTTTTATTTAATGAGTAGAAACATTATATCATCTTGCTATTTCTATGTCAAATAAGGCTTTCTAAGAATTCTTTTAAAAGAAATTTTACTTCCTCTATATTATCCATTCGATTAATTTGATCTTTGACACTACTAGACTGTGGTAATCCCTTTAAATACCAAGCAATATGTTTTCTAAGTTTTAAAACAGCTTGTCTTTCATTTTGTTCATAATTTAACTGATTTTGAATATGTTCTAATATGATTTCTAATCGTTCTTGTGGAGATGGGAAATAGTCTTTACCTTCTAAAATACTTTTAAAAATCCAAGGATTTCCTTGAGCCCCACGCCCAATCATAATGCCATCACACTTTGTATAAGCAAACATATTCTCTGCACTTTGAACATCTACAATATCTCCATTTCCTATGACTTGAATCGAAACATTTTCTTTTACTTTTTTAATCATTTCTAAATCTGCTTTTCCATCATAGTACTCTTCTCTTGTTCTTCCATGAATAATGATTTGTGGAACACCATAATGCTCACACATTTTAGCTACCTCTAAAGCCGTTATATGTTCTTCATCAAAACCTCTTCTGGTTTTAATCGTAATGACTTTTTTAGAAACTTTTACACTTTCTTTTATAATCCCTTCTATCTTTTTTAAATCTAGTAATAACCCTGCTCCATCTCCATTTTTTACAAGCTTAGGGGCAGGGCACCCCATATTAATATTAATAATATCAATTTCTTCTACTTCATTTAATTTTAAAATGGTATTTTTAATCACTTCTTTATCATTTCCAAAAATTTGAATTGCAGATGGTCTTTCTTCTGGCATAATTTCTAATAACTTCTCTGTTTTTTGACTATGGTATTCCATTGCCTTGCTACTTGCCATTTCTGTAAAAGTAAGTCCAGGCTCAAATTTTCTACAAATTTTTCTAAATGGAATATCGGTTACTCCAGCCATAGGAGCTAAAAATACATTATTTTTTACTGAAACATTTCCAGTCTTTATCTCCTTAATATATTCTTTTAACATTTTTTCTCCTTCTCCTATATCGTATAATATTTTTCAGAATGATACAAAAATCCCTGCATAGAATACACATGATGGGAATGCTCTGCTATTAAAAAGACATCTTGTGTATTTGAAAGTGTACTATCTCCTAATTTAGCTATATCAATTAAATATAAATTTCCTAAATGATCTTGATTTGCAACAATTTGCTGATATAACTCTGGGTCTAAAGATTCTATTGCAACAATGATATTTCCATTTTCTTCTTGCTGAATAGGCAAACTTCCATTTTCTACATAATAATAGTTTACATCATCTTGAATGCGCATAATGCATGACTTATATTCTTCAAATTGAGCGGTTTTTAAAGATTCATTTCCGATCACACTAGCAGAACTAATTAAAATCATCATTACTACGGTAGCAATCACCACTACCATCATACTAACTCCTTTTTTCATACGAACACCTCTAATCCATAAACATGTTATTAGACTTTCTAGCAGATATATTTAAAGCAATGGCTAAAGCCACTCCATTGGTAATCAAACTACTACCACCATAACTAACAAACGGTAGTGGAACCCCTGTAATTGGTAAAAGCCCTATTGACATCCCAATATTTTGAATAAAATGATATGTAAACATTCCTACAATTCCAATTACAATAAAACTTGCAAAATAATCTCTTGCATTTTTAGAAATTCTAAGCAAACGTAGTAACAAAATAGTAAACAAAATAATTACTGTCACCGAACCCACAAATCCAAATTCTTCCGAAATAACAGAAAAAATAAAATCAGACGACTTAATTGGTAAATATCCGTATTGTGTTTGTGTTCCTTTTAAAAATCCTGTTCCAAATAGCATACCAGAACCTACTGCTATCTTAGATTGAATTGCATTATACCCACTTCCTAATGGATCTAATGTAGGATCTAAAAATACATTGATTCTTTCTTGCTGTGTTGGATTTAGCATAAAGAAATAAACAACAGGTATTAAAATAATTCCTAAACCAATTGCAACAAAAATATAACGATATTTAAGTCCTAATTTAAATACCATAAAAGCAGTAATGAAAATATATACTACCGCAGTTCCAAAATCTGGTTGTAATAATATCAAAACAAGAGGAATTCCAAGAAGCAATACCATTAAAACTACATAAAGTATCTTTTTCCTTTTATCATTTGGATTTAACTCTAAAAAGCGACTCATTACCTTTGCCATACAAAGAATAAATCCTATCTTCATGACTTCTGATGGTTGATATAACATGCCTCCCAAATTAAACCAGCTACTTGCTCCCATTAAAGAAGGCATAAATAATACCAGTACCAGTAAAATTAAATTTACACCATAGATAATATATCCAGCGATTCCAAAAATAGAATAATCAAAAGCCCAGACAACGATCATCAGACAAAAGGTTATTCCAAACCAAATCATTTGTTTGATATATTCTGTTTTATTAACATCTGTCATATAACCCGCACTATAAATAGCAACTACGCCAATGATAAACAAAAGTAACATGGCAGCAAGTGCAATATAGTCTGTATTTTTCAATAAGTTTTTTAACACACATTTAACCTCCATTTAACAGTAAAATTATACAACGTGTTTGCAAATTTATCAATAGTATTGATGGTATTCTCAGGTTAAAAACATAAAGAAATATTTTTGTAACAAAAAGTCATTGAGTAATGAGAAAACTTAAAACATCAAGTAAT
>CALXBS010000057.1 GCA_944386605.1 uncultured Clostridia bacterium
CTTCTCTAGGTGGTTGGCGATATCTACCTCCACTACGGACTTTCACCGATTAGCTAAATGACATGCCTGTCGCACTAAGGATAAAAGTGCAGCACAGAATTTGTGTTGCACTTTCATCTATTTTATCCTTGCTAAAACCGGTTGCATTTGCTCACCATGTAAAGCTAGCTTTAATGTATCTATAATACAAGAATAGTCTAAAACCAATGATTTCGGTTTTCCTACATAGTCATCTTGTCTAAATGGTACAAAATATATATTTTTTGTATCCATTAACTCTGCAATATTTCTAAAAGACTTTCCTAGGCCATCATTTGTTGAAACCCCTATAACTACCGTTTTATTATTTCTAAGATGAGATTTAATTGCCATTAACACAGGGGTATCAATAATTCCATTTGCAAGTTTTGCAAGTGTATTTCCCGTACATGGACAAACCAAAATCACATCTACTAATTTCTTAGGGCCAACTGCTTCTGCTTTTACAATGCTATCAATTACATTTTGTTTGGTATTTTCTTCTAACATTTTATAAAAGTCCTTTGCTTTATAAAAACGTGTATCCATTTGTTTAACAGAATCAGAAATGATAGGGATAATCTTTTTTACTTTTTGTTCTTTTAAAGAATCTATTACGCCTTTTACCTCAGAAAAATTACAGAAAGAACCCGTAATTGCAAGTCCTATACTTAAATTTTCAAGTTCCATTATGCACCTCCCTACTATTACTATTGTATGGGAAGTACAAAAAAATGTGCGTTCCTTTTAACGAAGATATTCAGCTGTAGAAGTAGCAATTGCTTCTATATATGACTGCATTTGAATGCGGATTTGCCTTATTTCAGAACTACTTGTAATATAACCAAGTTCTAATAAATAAGTTTCTACACCTTTATTTTGATCCCAATAAGCATTGGCACCATAATCTTTATTTCTACCATCTACATAAGCACCTGTACAAATTCCTCCAGCCTCACGAATAATCCCATAATAAGCGGTACTTGTATTAATATCATATGGTAAATAGCCTGATTCTTGTGCCATTTCATTAGAATCTATAATATCTTGAAGTGTAAAGTTTCTTACATAAACTCCGGGTAAAACCATACCGGTACGATTAGGAGACGTGGTAGCGTCTGTTAATTCTTGTAATGTTGCCACTAAATTTTCTGAAAAAGTAAGACTTGCATTTGGAGGAGAATAAATTTCTACTCCTTCTACTAAGCTACTACTAGAACTATTTAAATGAATGGATAGCTGAAATTTTGCATTTAACTCATTTGCCATGACATATCTGCCATTTTCTCCATAAGTATCTAATCGAATATCTTCTTCTCTGGTTAGTTTTACTTTAAATCCTTTTTCTTCTAACTGATCTCTTAAAAGTAACGAAATTTGTAAGGTAAGATCTGCTTCATTATAACCGTATCCACTCGCACCCACATCTGCGCCTCCATGTCCTGGATCAATGACAATATCATAGACATCCTCAGGCAATTTTGCTTGTTCTACTTCTAATACCATCGTCTCATTCATTGGATTTAATAACTTCTGAACCCCAATCTCTATTTTTCGATTTTTTCCTTCTAAATCGGTTACTGTATAATATTCTAAACTTGGATACTCTGTCTGATTCGAAAGGACAAAATAATACTCTTCTATTTTATTTTCTGGTGCACTTTCTTCTACTTTTAACACCATCTCATATCGACCTTCATTTAAATCATCTAAGAATATTCCCTGATTAATTTGACCAGATATATAAAACAAGGTGCCTAAAGGACTTTCTTTAAATGCCAAAGGATATTCTATTGTTCCTTGTTCTGAAAGTAGTAATAAAGTAGCACTTTGCAAAGAATTACTATTACGCAAAGAAGGTGCAACAATATTTACATTTAAATATTGCCCGTATAATGTATAGTAAACAATATCTGCTGTTAAAAATCGTTGATTTTCAAAAAGATGTCTTTCAACCACCCTTATCCCAGCTATTCTTTTATAATTTTCATTTAAACTCCATATTAGTACTAATAGCAATAATACTATTAAAAGACTAATACAAATACCAATGATGATTCTTTTTTTTCCCATATATCATAAAGCAGAATGTAATCATTACATTCCGCCCCCTCCCATTCTATATTTTTCTAAATAATCCTATTACTTTTCCAATGATTTGAACATTATTTGCAATAATTGGTTCCATATCATCATTTTCTGGTTGTAATCGAATATAATTTTTTTCTTTATAAAAAGTCTTTACAGTGGCCTCTCCATCAATCATTGCAACAACAATTTGTCCGTTTCTTGCAACATCTTGACGAGATACAATGATATAATCTCCATCACATATTCCTGCATTTACCATGCTCTCTCCTTGAACTTTTAAGATAAAGTTATCATGATTTAAAGAATCTTTTGTAAAAAAGCTTTCTCCAATTGAAAAATAATCTTCAATATTTTCTTGCGCAAGGATTGGCTCTCCTGCGGCTACTTTTCCAACAACAGGAAGTGCGATTGTAGACTCAGTTCCTACAATTTTAATTGCTCTTGTTTTTAAATCTTTTTTAGAGATATATCCTTTTTCTGCTAAACGCCAAATATATTGATGTGCAGAAGAAGTAGATTTAAATCCTAACGCACTACAAATTTCTCTTACAGATGGCGGATAGCCAGTTGTTCTAATTTGCTCTTTTATATATTCTAATACCCTTTTTTCTTGGGTGTTTAAATTAACATCACTCATATATTTCCCCTTTCAAAACCTAACTTAGAAAAAATTATATCATATCAAAAATGAAAAGTCAAACATAAGTTTCTTTTTTATTTTTTTGTCATTTTTCCTCTATTTTTAAGTAAAAGTTCTATTTCGTTGACAAATATGATATAATATAGTGTAGGTTATTTTTTGTCAATTTTAAATTTAAAGGAGATTAATAAATGTTAACTAATCAAAAAATTCATGAGATGATGGAAATTCCCATCGAAAAATATCCGCCTGGACGCTTTCTGCGGCTTATGTCATGGGATAACCCAGTAAAAAATTTATACATTTTCTTTCCAAATGAGGACATCAATACAGAAGGAACTTCTAGAATAGAAAATTGTATTCAAATTTTTTATCAAGACACACTTTATCTGTTACAGGCACAGTCTATTGATCGCCAAAAATTACATGCAATCAAACCGACCGTTATCCTACCAACCAAACAAAATGTCATTTCTGCTATACAAGAAATTTCTATGTTTTACCATTTTTTACAAAACATTTCTAAAAGAAATTTAAGCATTTCAGAAATTGTAGAGCAAGCAAAAAACTTATCACTGGATAACTTTATACTCATAACCAATTACTGCAATATTACTGATTTTTCGAAAAACATTAATAACTCCCACATGGTAAGACGGTTTGCAAACTTTCAAAAGCATACAAATCATCTTTTTCATGATCCTTCCTATATGGAAATCTATTTAAAAGAAGTCGAAAATCAGCTTGCATATTTAAATGGTTTAAAGGCAATTTATGAGCAATACGAATTGGGGATTGAAGATTTTATCACGTTTGTTTTATTATTTGATTTAAGAAAGAACAAAAATATGCTTTAAGATTCGAAAGAATAAATAGTGTCATGCTATTTATTCTTTCTTTTATTTATGCTATAATGAAACTGGAGGAAATTATGAATCAATATTTTATATTAGGGATTTATATTTTAGTCATTAATCTACTTGGATTTTTGGCTATGAAATTAGACAAAGAACTTGCCATCAAACACAAATGGCGTATTAGTGAAAAAGCTTTGTTTTCTTTTGCTTTGTTTTTAGGTGCAATTGGTATCTGGGCTGGAATGTATACTTTTCGTCATAAAACCAAACATACTACTTTTGTTATTTTAATTCCTGTTTGTTTTATTTTAAATATCATTTGTGTTTATCTTATTATTACAAAACTTTTTCCTATACTATAGCAAAAAACTTCCAAAATGAAACCATTTTGGAAATTTTTTTATCTTTTTTACATTTTTTCTGGTGTTTCTATTCCTAAAATCGAAAGTCCTTTCTTTAATACCATAGAAGTTGCATATACCAAATGTAATCTTGCTTTCTTTAAAGCTTCATCGTTAATTAAAACAGGACACTCTGTATAAAATCTAGAAAATAAAGTAGCTACTTGAATCAAATATCTTGCAAGAATAGAAACCTCATATTCCTCTGCTGATCTTTGTAAAATACTAGGTAATTTTTCTAGTTCTTTTATTAAATCCATTTCATAATCATTTTTTAATAATGTATAATCTACTTTTTCTAATAATGCTTTCTTTTCATCAAATCCTGCTTTTTCAAGAATTGATTTGGTTCTTACATAAGTATATTGCACATAAGGGCCTGTTTCACCATCAAATCTTAAAGTTTCGTCTAAATCAAAAATAACTTCCTTTAATTTATTAGATTTTAAATAATGAAATACAAGAGCTCCTACCCCTATTT
Organism: uncultured Clostridia bacterium; assembly: GCA_944386605.1. Classification (GTDB taxonomy): domain Bacteria; phylum Bacillota; class Clostridia; order TANB77; family CAG-465; genus CAG-465. The sequence goes on from CALXBS010000057.1 coordinate 4,489, forward strand.
GTTTTGCTAGAGTTTCTTTATTTTCTAGATTAGAATTTTTGTTTTCAATAATGGTTCCTGATTTTTGAATTGCTTCTTGTATTAAATCATTAATGTAAATAACATTTCCTTCCCTTGTAGACATTTTTCCTGTTTTTAAACGAACCATTCCATAAGGAACGTGTACAAGTCCTTTTTGATATTTTTCATCTACTAAATACTTAGCAACTTCAAATATTTGTTTAAAATGCAAAATTTGTTCTGTTGCTGTAATATAAATGGTTTTAGTAAAATCGTAAGTTCTACTTCTGTAAAGAATTGCTGCTAAATCACGTGTTGCGTAAATCGTAGATCCATTTGATTTTACAATAATACAAGGTGGCATATCCTCTCCCACTTCTACTACTTTTGCACCTTGACTATCTACCAAAACATGTTTTTGCTCAAGCATTTGAATAACTTCATCTGTTTTATCTTTATAAAAAGCTTCTCCATTAAATGAATCAAATTTGGTATTTAGTATTTCATAAATCCTATTATATTCTTTTAAAGAAACCTCTCGGAAATATTTCCATAAACGAACAGATTCTTCATCGCCTTGCTCTAATTTTTTAAAGTTTTCTCTTGCTTTATCCATAATCTTTTCATCTTGTTTTGCAAGTTGATTGATTCTTACATAAATGTCTGATAAAGCTTGTAATGCATTTTCTTCAAAATTATATTCATCCTTATATAACTGATAACCTTCTATTAAAAGTCCAAATTGTCTTCCCCAGTCACCTATATGATTAATTCCTACCACGTGATATCCTAAAGCCTCATATAATCTATATAGTGCTGATCCAATAACCGTATTTCTAAAATGTCCTAAATGGAAAGGTTTTGCAATATTTGGGGAAGAATAATCGATACAAATTGTTTTTCCTTGCCCTACAACTTGATCTCCATATTTTTCTTTCTCTTCTATAATTCTAGTTAATATTTCCTCTCCTATATTTTTCGTATTGATATAAAAATTTAAATAACCATTTACCACTTCTACTTTTTCAATCCTAGAATTTAACACCAATTTTTCTTTTAACTCTGTTGCTATTAAAACAGGTGATTTTTTTAATATTTTGGCTAAATGAAAACAAGGATAAGCAAAATCTCCATTTTGTTTGTCCTTAGGATTTTCTATTTTTTCTAAAATTTCTTGTTTTTGAACTGTATTTTCTAAAGCTTTTTGTATTGCACTCGCAATAAATTCTTTTATGTCCTCCATAGTTTTTCTCCTTTTTTTTTTTTTATTTTACTACAAACAACATAAAAATTCAAGGTTCCAACAAGAAAAAACAAACTAATCAAATATTTTTGGTGGCTTTTTCCCAATAGAAATATTATATAATGTATCCCATGTAACCACTCCTACAACTCCATCTGGCTCTAAATCAAAAAGTTTTTGAAACACTAGTACTGAATTTTTAGTTTTCTCCCCAAAAACACCATCCACAATTAATTTAGGAATACTAGGATATTTTTCAGCTACAGTATTTAAATATTTTTGTAAATCCGATACATATTTTCCCTTGCTTCCTTCTTTAATAACATTTTCTGATTCATCCATATCCTCTTCTTGTCTACTATTACGTCCATCTTTTGTATGACTGGATAATAGACAAATTCTATCCCACATCACTTTATTGATGTTCGTACTATTTGGTACTCCCATCATATCTTGCAATTTAAAAATTGCCTTTTTGGTTAAATCATCATAATTTGCATTAATATTGACTACAGGAATAGATGTATATTCTTCAGAAATTGTTACCAAACGTCTTTGTAATTCTTCAATTTTTTCCTTATTACTTTTTTCATCTATTACGATTTGATTGTAGTTATTTGTATTTTTTGCTTGCCTCATATAATTTCTCATACTCATTTTTTTATTCATACCTCTTCTAAACATAGCTTTTCCCCTTTCATTTTCTATTAAATTATATGTTGGTGATATATAATTATGATTATTGCTTTTCTTGTTTCTTAATGATATAATCCTAAGTAATGGAGGAAGGTATGAAACATATTATTTTAACCAATCCCGTTTCAGGAAAACAAAGAGGATTAAAACAAAGTATTATCATTCAAAAACTATTACAAAAATATCATATTTCTTCTAGTATTATTGTATCCGAGTATCCTGGGCATTTAACCAAACTTGCACATGATTTATCACAAACTGCCCATTGTAGATTTTACTGTGTAGGTGGGGATGGATCTTTAAATGAAATCATTTCTGGAATAATTGGAAGTAATTCAGAAATTGTTGTGATTCCTTGTGGAACAGGAAATGATTTCTTAAGAAGTATCTCAGACTATAACAGTCTAAGAAAAATTATAATTGCCTCTATTAATCAAAAAGCGCAAAAAGCAGATGTTTTAAAATTAAATCACAATCGATATTGTATTAATATTTTAAATATGGGATTTGACGCAATGGTTGCTAAAAATGTAGATAAATTTAGAAAATTTCAATTTCTATCTGGTAAACTAAAATATAACCTATCTATTTTTTATACTTTACTTAGCAGTAGAAACTTTCATTTTAAAATTAGACTGGATCACACTAAAATTTATAAAGGAAATTTTACCCTAGCAGTTATTGCAAACGGAAAATACTATGGTGGTGGTATTAAACCTTGTCCAAATGCTTGTGTAAATGATGGACTAATCAGTACATGTATTGTAGATTCTACTTCCCTTTTTCAGAAATTATTTTTTCTTCCTAGCTACAAAAAAGGAAAACATATTACATTAAAGCAAGCTCATATTGACCAAGTAAAAGAAGTGGTCATTGTATCAACGGAAAAATTTCCAGTAAGTATTGATGGTGAAGTTATTTATACCAATAAACTTTCTGCAAAAATTTTAAAGGATGCAATTAATGTTGTTTATATTCCTAAATTTTAAAAAATGTTGAAACTAAAAAGTCTCAACATTTTTTTCACACTTTTCTATATTTTTTTCGTACTTTTCTTTTGTCTATCTCTTACAGCAAATACTCCAATTCCACAAATTGCAACAAAAGCTACTACAACATATACCCAAACGGATATATCGGATGTATCTACTGGTGGTACGTAAATACAAGTATTTACAACGGTATTTCCTTCAATATGTTTTTCATAGTTACGATCTGTTTCTTTTTCATCTACGGTATACACAATTTCATTACCCAAACTATCGTATTTTGGCAATTTAAATGTATAACTCCATGAATCTGATTCTGTTACTTTTTGTGCAGCAACTACTTCATCACCAACCAAAACTTGCAATACAACACTATTTGGTCGTTTTCCATATTCATCATTGTTATCTTCCCATTTTTTTACTGCTTTTATTAATACTTGTTCATTTGGTACTACAAATTTATTGACAATTTTTTGATTGAACATATCTGTATTTTCGATAGTTTCTTTTTCATAGAAAATACTATCTATTCTTTCGGATAAAGTATAATTTATTTCATTTCCTAAATTATCGTATTTTGCTAAATCAAATGAGTAACTCCAATTTGTTTTTTCGCTCACTTCTGCTTCTGCTACGATACTTTCTCCATTTTTGATTTGTAATATCACACTACTTGGACGTTTTCCTGCTAAATTATCATTATCATTCCACTCTTTGGTTCCTACTATTGTAATTCTATCTTCTGGTACAACAAATTTATTGGTGATGACATTTCCTACAATGTTTTTAATATAGAATTCACTTTCAAATGTTTCATCTACAGTGTAATCTATTTCATTTCCTAAGTTATCATACTTTGGTAATTCAAAGGTATGTTCCCAGTTATCTATTTCACTTACTTCATATTCTGCTACTACACTTTCTCCATTTTTTACTTGTAAAGTTATACCACTTGGTCGTTTTCCTGCCAAATTTTCGTTATCATCCCAACTTTTTTGTACTTTCATTTGTACTTTTTCATCTGGTACTACAAATTTGTTTATTACTACATTTTCTTCTACTCCTATTTTTTCATAGAATTTGTTTCCTATTTCTCTTTCATCTATCGTATACTCTACTTCATTTCCATATTCATCATATTTTGGTACTGTAAATTCATATCTCCATAAATTATTTTCATTTACTTCTGCTTCTGTTACTACCGCTCCATTTGCTTTTACTTGCAATATCACACTTGTTGGTCTCTTTCCTGCTTCATTTTCATTATCTTGCCATTCTTTTTGTCCTACTATTTTTATAGTATCGTCTGGTACTCTAAATGTATTTGTGATAATATTTCCTACGATTCCTTTCGTATAGAATTCAAAACTTTCTTTTTCATCTACTGTGTAATTGATCTCATTTCCTAAACTGTCGTATTTTGGTAAGTTTGTAAAGGTATGTTTCCAACTATTCTGCTCTGTTACTACCTGTTCTTGTACGATTTTTTCTCCTTCTTTTACTTGTAGTGTTACACTACTTGGTCTTTTTTGTGCTTCATTTTCATTGTCATTCCATTTCTTTTCAACGGTTACTTCTACCGTTTCATTTGGTACTTCAAATTTATTGGTTACTGTATTTCCTTCTACTTTTTCTTTTACATAGAATTTACTTCCACTATCTTTTTCATCGATTGTGTAACTTATTTCATTTCCTAGACTATCATACTTTGGTAATTCAAATGTATATTGCCAATTTGTACTTTCACTTACTTCTTGTTCTGCTACAACTAAGTCTCCGTTTTTTACTTGTAACATAATACTACTTGGACGTTTTCCTGCTGCGTTTCCATTATCATTCCAACTCTTTATTCCTGTTATTTGTATTTTGTCATCTGGTACTGTAAATGTGTTTGTTATCACATTTCCTACTACTGATTTTGTATAGAATTCTAAATCTTCTTTCTCATCTACTGTATATACTATTTCATCTCCATTATCATCATACTTATCTAAATTTGTAAATGTTACTTTCCAATTGTTGGATTCATT
>CALXBS010000058.1 GCA_944386605.1 uncultured Clostridia bacterium
CTTAGTTGTTTCTTTTTATGAGTATATGATAAAAATAGAAACAAAAAAATAAGCATTAAAATTGGGAATAAGAAAGTAAAAAAGTGGAAAGTTGCTTTTTTAGAGACTTGCAATACTTTTAATGCAAGTGAGTACTTTAAATCATTATTTGGAAAATTTAAAGTAATAGTTCCAATATCTGTATTTTCTTCAATATTTGTAACAGAAGAATCAATATCTACGGTATAATCTAAAACATAATTTTTAGGTGCTATAATATAACTATCATTTGCAAGTCCTACTAGGTAACGTTCGGATAAGTTTAAATTATCAAATGAGAAAGGAAAATCGCCTTGTTTTCCGATCAGAACTTTTTCATAATGATCAAAAATATAATTGATGATTTTTTGTGTATCTGAAAATCTTGCACTATTTCCATTTTCATCTAGCCCGCCGCCAAAACTTCCTACAATAATGCTCATATCATCCTTTTTGGCATATCCAATAAAAGTACCATTTGCTTCATAAGTAAAGCCAGTTTTTCCTGCAATCATATAAGGAGTATATACTTCTGAAGAATCATAAATCATTTGATTGGAATTTTCAAGTTTAAATACTCTTTCAGGATAGTTCATAGGAGAAACAGTTTTTTCCTTGGTAGAAAAAATTCTCATAAAATCTTCATTTTGTAAAGCATATTGCAATATTTTTGCCATATCATAGGCGGTTGTATAATGATTGTCATCGTGATATCCGTGTGCATTGGTAAAATGCGTATTTTCACATCCAATTTCTTGTAGTTTTTGATTCATTAAATCTGCAAAGTTTTCCATATTAGTACTAATTTCATCTGCTAGTGCAATTGCTACATCATTTCCTGAGACAAGTAAAAGGCCATAAAGGAGATCTTCTACGGTGTACGTTTCATTTTCAGCAATTCCCATAACAGAACTTTCATAAGGAATATCTGCAATCATCTGAGGAGTAATAGTGATGGTATCTTGTAAATTTAGATTTTCTAAAGTAATGATGGCAGTTAAAATTTTTGTGGTACTAGCAGGATATATTTTTTCATTGCTATTGTGGTCATATAATATAAGACCATCTTCTAAATTGATTGCAATATTACTAACACAATTTAAATTTAATTCCTGATTACTAATAGCATAACTTGCATTAAAGCTAATTGCAAAAAAGAAAAATGCTAAGAAAAACAATATTATTTTTTTTGTTTTCATAATTCACCTCATAACTATTATAGTGATTTTACTATAAAAATTATGAAAAATAAAGTCATTTTGCTAAAAAAAGTATTGAATTAAAAAGAGGTACATGATAAATTAAAAAAAAGAGGGAGAAAAAGATATGGAAAAAATCATTCAAAAACAAGAAATATTTTATGTTAAAAATCAAGCTGAGTTATTATACCAAGTATTAAATCTTGGAATGAAATTAGAAAAAATTCATTTAGAAACAGAAATTTATTTTACGGATTTAGATAGGAATTTTATAAAAGAGGGAAGAGAATTAAAAATACAAAAAAATGAAGAGGAAGGTTTAAAGGTATTTATAAAAACAAATCAAGAAAAAATATTAGATTTTTCAGATAAAGAGGAGCAAAATTTGGAAGCACTTTTTTGGCAATTAGGTTTTTATCGTTATTTATATCTAGAAAAGACAAACAAAATGTATTCTAAAAGAGAAGATAAAATAACTTATTTTATGAAAATTGAAAACATCAAAAATCTAGGAAGTCTCATTCATTTCCAGTTATGTTCCGAGGAAGATAATGTAGATGAAACGATTTTAGAAGATAAATTAGAAAGGTTTATTTCTTCTTTTCAAAATATTGGAATTTCTAAGCTAGATATGTCTAAAAAAGCTTTTATTACAAAACAAATTTACCAAAGAAATATTGTTAGAAATTTTCAACATGTGATTATTTATTTAGAGGACATTCTTCATTTTTCAAAAGAAAAAACGGTAAAGGAGATGTTAGAGGAAGAAGAAGTTATACTTAATTTAAAGTTATTAAAAGAATTAGAACAAGAAGGTTTTCCGATTGTTTTGGTTTATTCTAAGATAGAAGTAGAAAAAGTTTTAGAAATTCAAAAGAAGACTTCCTTGTTTGTTCAAGAATTAGATTCGATTCAAAATTTTAAATTAGATGAAATGCTCATTATGAAACCAGAAAGCAATATGAAGTTTTTTGAACTTGCGTTTATTTTTTTAGAACATATTTCTAAAACAGGAAAATAAGGATAAAAATAAGCCCCATTTGGGCTTATTTTTGTACACATCTTCCAACAGTAGTATTGTCTACCGTTCTATCTTGTAGTTGTGGAATAGGATTTTTTCTAACTTCAAAACGAATATCTGTTCCGTATTGGCAAATTGCTTTATCAATAACAATATGACTAGGTACAATACATACGTCATTATTGTTTGTAACAATGTTTTGATATTTGCAAAATCTAGCATTTGGTTCTAATTCTGTTACTAAAATATAGTCTTCTAAGTTTCCAGTATAATTAACCGTTTGGCATAATACGTCACGAACATATTCAATATTAGATCCAAGTTTTAATAACTCTGGAAATTCTCCATTTGGTATTACTTCTGTATAATCTTTGTGTTCATATTCTTTTAAAAGTTTAACGGCTAAGTGTAAACAAGAAACACTGTTGTTAAAGAAATGTTCCCATATCTTTTTGATATATGGATCTGTTTCTGTACAAAAACAAGAATAATATAAATAGCATTCTGTGTATTCGTGTAGAAGTAACATTTCAAGCCAAGTAGAATTTGGATCTTGTAAACTACCATATTGTGTAACATGATCTTCTTCAACAAGCCCAATTTCTTGGTATAATCTTCTTCCAATATCAGATGGATAAAATCCTGCTACATTCATATAATAATTCATGGTTTGTTGTTCTGCAGCCGTGATAATCAGTGTGTGGAGTTGGGTAAGTAGAGGAGCTGTTTTAAAGTTTACAAATGCTTTTACAGAATCAAAAGGATGTCTTGCATGTGCTATGGTTGGTCGTGCTGGCATGATTTCTGTATATCCTCCCACTAGTTTTTTAGGATCAATTCCATATTCCATTTCTAATAAATTAGAAAAACGATACAAATGATCAAAATCTTCTAATAATGCAAAGTTTAAAGCGTTTTTTACATTAATATCTGTTTCTGTTTGTGCAAGTCTTGCCGTTAAATCAACTGCCAATTGTTCATAACCAATGGTATGTTCTAGAATGTTTTCATCGATAGGTTTTAAACAAATTAGCTTTTTTTGCTGTTGTTGTTTGATCCTTCTAATGAGTGATAGTTCTCTTCTTAGAGAATTGTTGTTACAATGTCTTTGAAAGTTGTGTAAGAAGAAAATAGATTCTACCATAGTTCCATTCATTAAAATAATTCTTGTTTTTGTATAAGGATCTGTACAATTTTTATCATATGATTTAGGATAAAGTTTACAAAAATCCATAAATAAATAATTTAAATTTTGTGGTTCCTCCAAAAATGGATTCATAACATCACACTCCTATTAAAGTTTAAAATCTTTTTTATCAATTCCTGACATGAGGAATAAGAAAAATAGATAAATCAAAAGAAACAATAACATGTTGATAGCAAGGTTTAAAATCATATTACTCATTTGAATATGCATTAGATAAATACTTTGTAAAGCAAGTAGTCCTGAAAGGATAGGAAGGATTAACCATTTTAGAAATTGAAATTTTACTTTGGTTAAACTAAGTAATTTTTTAATGCTAATTAGACCATTTAAAATTTCACTAATGTAGATAACCACAATATATCCGTATGTTCCAAACATAGGTAATAAAAAGTAAATAAAACTAATGCTTACAAATAAATCTAAAATGTTGCATTTCATGACACTTAGTTGCTCATTTAGCCCTTTTAAAATACTATCTACGATGGTATCTAGATAAATAATTAGTAAAAGGGGAGAGAGTAGCTTTACATAAGTAACAATCTCTATATTAGGATATAATAAATTACATAAATCTTCTGAAAAATAATAAAATATAAAAAACATACTAATGGAAAAGACACAAGAGGTTTTAAATATTTTAGAGATAATGTAATTTATTTTTTTAGAATCTTTAGTAGCATAATATCTTGCAAACTCTGGAATAAGTAAACTACTAAAGGAGTTAATAAATACGCTAGGAAATAAAATTAAAGGAAGTGCGATTCCATTAATCATTCCATAAGAAGAGACTGCAAGTTCACACGACATACCCGATTTTTCTAAACGAAGAGGTATGAGAATATTTTTTAATGTAGAAAGTCCAGAACGGATGTAGGATGCAATTGCAACGGGTACACAAATGTCCAGTATACGTTTCGAAATATTTTCTTTTGAGTCTTCTTTATATGTACATTTTCTTTTTGAAATATCTTTTTGATAGCAAATAAAAATGTAAATAAATGATAAGACTTCGCTTACTAAAATACCAATGACTAAGGCCAGGCAAGAATAATCAATTCCTTTGGGCATGATATTTAAAATAAGGAAAGTAGAAAAGACAATTTTAGTAATTTGTTCTAGAATTTGAGCAACTGCATTTTTAGAAGCTTTTCGGATGGCATTAAAATATCCAGTAATACTTCCAGATATAGCAACAAATGGAAGAGACAGTCCTAAAATACATATGGTAAGAGAATTTACCTTTCCATGTAACCAGATACTAGCGATCATATTAGAAAAAAGAACTACTAATAAACAAGAAAGTGTTCCTACAATAAAGCTATAAAAAAGACATCTTTTAGCTGCTTTTTTAGCAAGATACTCATTGTGACAAGCAAGTTCTTCTGATACAATACGTGTAGTTGCTAGATAAAGTCCTGAATTTGCAAGAGTAACTGCAAAGGTAAAGACAGACATTACTAAACTAAATATTCCTAAACATTCCGTTCCTACTAAGTTGGTGATATAAGTATTAAAACTGAGTCCTAGTATATTTAAAAGTAGGGAGGTAAAAGTAAGTATTAAAAAATTTTGTATAAAGATTTTTAGTTTTTTCAAGTTAGATCACCGTGTACTGGAAGAATTTAATTCGTCTAATGTTCCAAAAGTATACCCCTTTTCTTTTAATATGGTAATAAATTCATCTAAGATTTCACAGTTGGTTTTTGAAGTAGAATGTAGAAGGATAATGGCACCATTGTGAATTCTAGGAAGTAATTTATCAAAAGCTTCTTGCTTTGTGGGTTGATTATCTTTGTACCAATCTACATAAGCCAAACTCCAAAAAATAGTTTGATATCCAAGTGACTTCGCCATTTCTAAATTTTTTTCATTGTAAATACCTTGAGGAGGTCGATAAAATTTAGGCATTGGTGCTCCAATAAGAGTTTGGTAAGCTTCTTCTACAGGAGTTATTTCTTGTTTAAATTGTTCTAATGTAGCCATTTTAGACATATTAGGATGGGTATTACTATGATTTCCTACAATATGGCCATCATTTACCATTTGTTTTACAATATCTCCATTTTGACGAATATAACTTCCTACCACAAAAAAGGCTGCTTTTACATTGTGCTTTTTTAGAGTTTCTAGGATGGTTTTGGTATATCCTGCTTCATATCCAGCGTCAAATGTAAGATAAACTTTAGGGGAAGTGGTATCTCCAATAAAAAAAGCTTGGTAGTTCCTTAAAAAGGAAGCATCTGCATTTCCTTTAGGAGCTTCTCCTTCTTTGGAAAAAGAAAGTCCCCAATTGTCATTATTTGCAAAAATTTTGTTTCCTGTAAATAGAAAAAGGGTGAAGCAAAGAAAGACAAAGAAGCATAAATAAAGTAATATTCTTTTACCATTTAAAGCTATAAACATGTTTATCACCTCAGTCTATTAAAGTATATTTTTGTGTGCTATAAAATATGAGAGTATTGCACGAATTATTGAATTTTTAAAGAGAATGTGATATAATGTATAAAAATTTTTAGTTGCTCGTAAATGATTATTGGTTTAAATGGAGGAGTATAATGATTAGGAAAACGACAACAAATGATTATGGTTATTCGATTGGTTTGCCCTGCTTTATGATGTTCAAAGATCCTAAAGGATTTATGCAAATAGAGGACTTTGAAACTTATCAAAAAGCGGTGTTAGATCAGGTAAGAGAAGACATCTTACGGTTGCATGGAAATTTTATTGTGATTAAGAAGCAGGAAATCCCGGAGTATTTAAAAAAAGGATATACCATTATGGGGATTAAAATGCATGATTTAAATGAGAATATGTATCCCTCTTTTTTTAAAATCACACGAAATGGGGTCAGAAGAAAACCATGTAATCAGAGAATTGTTCGGGGCAAAAGTTCCCCGGAAGAAATGAATTATTTGATTGCCTATCAGAAAAATAATTAAGGAGGAGTAAAATTTGGTACTCCTCCTTAGCTTTTTTCGTGAACACGTAATTCATAAACGGTTTTTCCATATATTTTTTCTTTAAGTCTTTTCTTTATTTCTATGAAGAAAATAGGAGATAGGGAAAGCAAAAGTGTATAAACCCATTGAGTTTGACTTAATGTGACCGTTTCAAAAATATTAGCCAGTGGTTCAAAGGTTGTTACAGTAATCTGTAAAAAAGCACCTACCAAAAAGCTAAGTAGCAAAAATTTGTTGGAAAAGAATTTTTTGCTAAAAATGGAATCTTCGCTACGAACGTTTAAACTATGAACCAGTTCTGATAATCCAAGTGTTAGAAAAGCCATTGTTCTTGCCACAGGTAAACTAAACTTTGTTATTCCTATATAAAAAGCAATTAAAGTAATGATTCCAATCATACATCCCTCTAGTATAATTTTTGACCATAGACCATCTGCAAAAATTCCTTTCTTAGGGGATTTTGGTTTTTTATTCATGATATAATCTTCTGGCGGTTCTAGTCCGAGTCCAATAGCTGGTAAAGAATCGGTTACTAAATTAATCCAAAGCAAATGAATAGCAAGTAAAGGTGTTTCAAGACCTAAAAGTAACCCTATAAAGATCGTAACAATTTCTCCGACATTAGTAGATATTAAAAAGTGAATTGCCTTTTTGATATTATCGTAAATGTGACGTCCTTCTTTTACTGCTTCTACAATAGTAACAAAGTTATCATCCATAAGTACCATATCGGCTGCATTTTTTGCTACATCTGTTCCATTTTTTCCCATAGCAACTCCAATATCGGCATTTTTTAAAGCAGGTGCGTCGTTTACGCCATCTCCTGTCATGGCAACGACGTATCCTTTCTTTTGAAAAGCTTGCACAATTTTTACTTTATGTTCAGGGGATACTCGAGCAAATACGGAATATTTTTCAATGTTTTTTTCAAATTCTTTTGGAGATAACTTATCAAGATCATTTCCAGTAATAGCAAGATCGTTTTGTTTTAAAATACCAAGATCACTTGCAATTCTACTAGCGGTAATTATGTGATCTCCTGTAATCATAACGGTTTTAATACCAGCTTTTTTACAAGTAAAAACGGCTTCTTTTACTCCTGGGCGTGGTGGATCAATCATTCCGATTAAGCCTACAAAGATAAGATCATGTTCTATATTTTGGGTATTCATTTGACTAGGTAAAGAATTTTCTTCTTTATATGCAACTGCAATGACACGTAAAGCATTTTGTGCCATAGATTCGTTTTGCAAGGTGATTTGCTTTAAAATCGTAGAGGTTATATTAGAAACACCTCCATTTTGATAATATTTGGTGCAGTGATTTAGGATAACATCTGGTGCTCCTTTGGTGATGATAAAATAACGATGATCTTTTTTATGAATGGTCGTCATCATTTTTCTTTGGGAGTCAAATGGAATGTCATGAATTCTTGGATATTTTTCATATAAATATGCTTTTTCTTGATGATTTTGTTTTGCAAATTGTACAATTGCAACTTCTGTAGGATCCCCTTCAATTTTATTTTTAGAAACGGTTGTGTCATTACACATTGCTCCTAAACGTAAGATATATTCAAAGTCTGAATGTTGTTTGTTTACTTCATTTTTTACATTACAAACTTTTACGACCGTCATTTTATTTTGTGTTAAGGTGCCGGTTTTATCAGAACAAATAACAGAACTGCTTCCTAATGTTTCTACTGCTGGTAATTTCCTAATAATTGCATTTTTCTTTGCCATTTTGGTAACCCCAATGGATAGCATAATAGTAACAATCGCTGGCAAACCTTCTGGTATAGCAGCAACGGCTAATCCAATAGAGGTCATAAACATTTCTTGAATAGAGATATTTTTAAGTATTCCAATGATAAAAATAGCAATACAAATTGCTAGACATACCATTCCAAGTTTCTTTCCAACATCACTTAATTTTTTTTGTAAAGGGGTCTCAGGAGAGTCATTGGTTAAAATTAGTTTTGCAATTTTTCCAACTTTGGTTTGCATTCCAATATCTGTTACAATTGCTTCTGCATGCCCATTTGTAACAACGGTGGTTGAAAACACCATATTAACGGTATCTCCTAGAGGAACATTAGGCTTTAAACGAATAGAAGCGTCTTTGGTAATGGGAACTGTTTCTCCTGTTAAAGCAGATTCTTCTACTTTTAGGGTATTGGTATGGATTAATCTACAATCTGCTGGTACTAAATTTCCTGCTTCTAGCAAAACAATGTCTCCAGGGACAAGTTCTTGACTGGGTATAGAAATGATTTTTCCATCTCTTTTTACTTTCGAAGTAGGAGAGGAGAGTTTTTTTAATGCTTCTAAAGATTTCTCTGCTTTGTTTTCTTGTATAACTCCCATCAGTGCATTAAAAAAAACGATTGCAATGATAATGATAGAGTCCATATATTCATTCGTATGTTCTATATATGCCATAATGGCAGAAACTAGTGCAGAGATAAGAAGAATTATAATCATAAAATCTTGAAATTGTGAAAAAAATTTCATTAAAATATTTTCTTTCTTTTTTTCTTGTAATTCATTTTTTCCAAATTCTTTTTGTCGTTTGCTCACTTCTTTGGTACTTAATCCTTTAGTAGTATTGCTATTTAGTTTTTGTATTACTTCTTCTGTTGACATGGTATGCCACATAAAATCACTCCTTTGTACAAGATACACTAAACTATATGTGTGAAATATTTAATTTATTCATTGTCTAAAAGATGTAAACAAAAGTTTCATTTGTACTTGCTATTTTTGGTTGGCTATCATATAATATAGAGGAAAAGGAAGATGAATAAGAAAATATAAGGAAAAGTAGCTACTATTATATATAAAAAAGAAAAAAATGCCTGGACAGTTTTGTTA
>CALXBS010000059.1 GCA_944386605.1 uncultured Clostridia bacterium
GATAGTGACGTATTAAGAATACGAGTAAAAGTAGAAGGATTAGAAACAGAAGAAATAAAAGAGGCATATCAAAATTTGAATATTCAAGCAGTTCAAAGTTCAACAGTGTATGCAACGTTTAATTTTATAGAACAAGATAATGAGGGTTATTATATTTATGAAGCAAGTAAAGACTTTATAAGTAATCTTGAGGTTAGTTATGAAATTTTATTTGAAAAAGTACATATAGATGGTTATGCACAAGAAATAGAAAGTGATGAATTTACAAGATATTCATATGATTATTATTATGATTATTCTGTTAGGTTAAATGAAGATGTAGATTATATTGCTAAAATTACTTATATGCCAGAAGCTAAAATTAAAGTGAATCTAAAGATTGAAGGAACAACAGATGAAGAGGTTATAGAGCAAATATATAAAGAATCGTGGTTTACCTTTTATCAAGGATATGAAAGATTTTCAGCGAGTTTTAGCAATATAGAAGATGGTGTTGCTATTTATATAGCAGATAAAATAATTCCAAATTCGTCTATAAGATTATTTGAGGGAAAGATATATTATTTGAATAGTAGTTTTATGGAATTACCTAGAGAGTATCAAATTAATGGTGAAAAGATAGTTGTAACTGGTAATAGTTCTAGTGAACAAGTTAATTTAGGCGAGATTGCTCCAGGAGAAGTATTAGAAATTAATGTAACCGCTTATTATATGTTAGATGATACAACGAATGTAAGTAAAAGTGTTAAATGGATAGATAAAGATATAGGAAAAGCCCAAATTGAGCTTGGATATACTTCGGTAGCTATTTTATCAAGACCTGTAAAGATAGAAGTAGGAGGAGCAGGAACCTTTATTTTATATCAAGATACATTATCGAATGAGTTTGAACTTTCAGTTGAATATCAAAATGATAGTGAATGGAGCACATTAGATACAATTAGTGAAGAACAAGAAATGGGTATTCCATTAGACATATTTAATGAAGTTTTTAAAGTAGAAGATGGATCATTAACTGCGGTTAAGAAGTATGTATATGTAAAAGATAGCAATACAATTTATTGGGTGGATAATCATTTACAACTAAAAAACGGAAGTACTTATATTAATGTAATATACAAAGATTATGAAAAATTAAATCCAGAAATTCATTTAGAAAGTAATCAAGAAGCAAATTTACTTTATTATGGACTTAATCAAAATAGATTTCTAGATAAATATAATATTTCATCTCCTAAATTGAAATTTAGTCATACTGCAGATGTAATATTAAAAGTGAATAAATTAGTACAAGGAGAAGAAGGAACTCATACACATTATGTAGGAATATTTGAAGATGATACTTCTAATAAAACAGATCAAGTATATGAGATCATTACAACAGATGGAGAAGGAAATATTACAATAGAATTAGAGGATAAAGATAAAACATATTATGTATATGATGTTGATAAAAATGGAAATAAAATAATGCAAGATGGAGTAAAGTATAGCAAGGATAAAATAGAATTTGAAGGTTATATAAGAGAGTCAAAAATAGAAACAGATAGTCAAGTAGTTTCGTCTGTAATTTCTGGGGATTTTGATGGAGATAAAACACAAATAATTGAAACGGAATATGATTATCCTAGTTATTACTATTATTTTGAATCACCAGTAGAAGAAACAAAAGGAGCAGGAGAAGAAAAATATGTAGATAATGTGTTAAACGTAAAAGATATTTATCAAGAAGATATTGTTATTTCTTCAAAAGCAATGAAACTTAATGTAACATATATAGCCGAAGAAGGTGGAAGTTTAGAAGGAGAAAAAGAAGAAATAGTAGATCCAGGTAACACACCAGAAAAAGTACCAACACCAAAGGCAGAAGAAGGATATCAATTTGTAAGATGGGAAGTAGAAGAAAACGGAGAAAGAATAGAAGTAAATCCAAACGAATATGTGATTATGAAAGATACCGTATTTTATGCAATCTTTGAAAAAGTGCCTGTAGATGTAGATACTTCTGATATACAAGTATGGATATATGTAGGAGTAGCGTTAGTAGCCGTTATAGTGATTGTATTAGTGGTAGTTATTCTTAGAAAAAATAAATTAAACAAAAAAATATAAAACCAAATAAAAGATGATTTTTGTTAAATACAAGAGTCATCTTTTTGTATTGTAAATAAAAAAAGTAAATTCTTTTTCTAAAAGTTTGTATTAAAATAATTTATAATAATGGATATACTAAGAAAAATATTAGAATAACAAATGTGAAACATTTTTACACTTTTTTGATTATTTTGTTTCACATTTTTGCAAAATAATGTTTTGCTCAAAGAATGTTTTAGAATTTATTGCAGACAGTAAAATAATTTGGTATAATGTTAAAGAATAAACTAGTGTTTGTATTGAAATGAGGAAAAGATATGAGTGAATTATTAAAAGAACTAAATGAAAAACAACAAGAAGGAGTAGAATATACAGATGGGCCATTGTTAATTTTAGCAGGTGCAGGCAGTGGAAAAACCCGTGTATTAACGTATAAAATTGCATATTTATTGGAACAACAAATTGTAAAACCTTGGCAAGTATTAGCTATTACATTTACAAACAAAGCAGCAAAAGAGATGAAAGAAAGAGTAGAAAAACTAATAGGAAATGTGGCAAATGATGTTTGGCTTGGTACTTTCCATTCTGTGTGTGTTCGTATTTTAAAAAGAGAAATTGATTTGTTAGGTTATGGTACGGATTTTAATATTTTTGATGAACTAGACAAAGAAAAAGTAATCAAAGAAGTTATGAAAAAACTGAATATAGATGATAAAAAGTACAGTGTTGGTTATATCAAAAATGAAATTAGTAGAGCAAAGGAAACTAGAAAAAATGCTAAAAAATATCAAGAAGAAACCTATGGAGATTATATGAAAGAGCAAGTGGCTAAAATTTATGAGCTTTACGAAAAGACTTTAAAGAGTAACAATGCCATTGATTTTGACGATATTATTATGCTTACAGTAGAAATTTTCTTGAATTTCCCGGATCGTTTAGCATATTATCAAAATAAGTTTCAATATATTTTGGTAGATGAGTATCAGGATACCAATAACATTCAATTTTTGCTAATTAGCTTACTTTCATCTGCTCATGGTAATATTTGTGTAGTAGGAGATGAAGCTCAGAGTATTTATGGATTTAGAGGCGCAGATATTTCTAATATTTTAAATTTTGAAGAAGAATTTCCGAATGCAAAGGTAGTCAAATTAGAAGAAAACTATAGAAGTACTAAGACAATTCTTTCTGCAGCTAATGAAGTGATTAAAAATAACCAAGCAAAAATTAAGAAAAATTTGTGGACGCAAAATGTAGAAGGGGAAAAAATAGAGTATGCAACTCTTGGAAATGAGTATGAAGAAGTAGAATATGTAGTGGATAAAATTGATGAATTATGCAGAAAGGAAAAAGAAAAATATTCTGATTTTGCCGTGTTATTTAGAACAAATGCACAAGCTCGTGTTTTAGAAGAAGTTTTTATGAAATCAGGTACTCCGTATAGATTGATTGGTGGATTAAAGTTTTATTCTAGAAAAGAAATTAAAGATCTAACGAGTTATTTAAAACTAATTCAAAATCAAAACGATAATATTGCATTAAAAAGAATTATCAATGAACCTAAAAGAGGAATTGGGGATACGGCAGTTGACAAATTAGATTTATTAGCTACTCAAAATAATATGTCTATTTTTGAATTTATACAAGATAGTGATCATTTGGATGGATTTAGAAGTAAAGGAAATATTATTTTATTCCGCGATATGATGAATGCGTTAATAAAAGAAAAAGATAACATGAAAGTTTCAGAGTTAATGAAAAAAGTGTTAAAAGAATCTGGTTATGAAGATATGTTAAATAGTACTGGTGGCAAGGAAAGTGAAATTCGTTTTGAAAATTTAATGGAATTTATTGGAGTTGCTATTGAATTTGAAAACGAAAATGCAGATCATACACTTGCTGATTTCTTAGAAAGTATTGCTTTAGTATCAGATGTAGACAAGCTAGACCAAACAGATGACGCAGTTACTCTAATGACCATGCATAGTGCAAAAGGACTTGAATTTGATAATGTATTTTTAGTAGGAATGGAGGAAGGCTTATTCCCATCAAAACGTTCTATGGATGAAGATTTTAGTGTAGAAGAAGAAAGACGTTTATGCTATGTAGGAATTACCAGAGCAAGAAAACATTTATTTTTAACCAATGCTTCAAGAAGAACATTATATGGTTCTACTTCTGCAACGATTCCATCTCGTTTTATTGATGAAATTCCATCCCATTTATTAAGTGAAGAGTCGCTTGAAAATGCAAGTAGTCAAAAAGGAAGAAAACAGTCTGCTTACTTAGATAAAGAATATGCACAAGTAGACAAAATTTTATCAACTGGTAGTTTTGTATTACCTTCTAAAAAAGCAAATAAAAGTAAAATAGGAATGAGTGTAGATGATTTCTTGAAAAATATTGCTGGAACAAAAGCGGTTCAAACTGCAAGTAGTCCTTCTACTCCAAAAGTAAAATATGAAGTAGGAATGGAAGTAAAGCATAAAAAATTTGGTATAGGAATTATTGAAAATATTGAACCAGAAGGCGATGATTATAAACTAGACATTATGTTTGGTGGATCTGGATTTAAGCGCTTAATGGCTAATTTTACTCCTTTACAAATATTAGGAAAAGATAAATAAAATAGAATCATAAATGATCATTTGTTCAAATATGTCGTAAAAAGTCGAATAAAATAGTAGGAAAAAATATACATCCTACTATTTTTTCTTTGCATTTTTTCTTGCAAATCAAACAGGTATTACATATAATAGTTATAAATAAAAATAAAGGAGTTACGTATGGAAATAAAAATAAAAGGATTACATATACATTATTTAATGGAAGGAGATCCAAAACAGCCTAAAGTCCTTCTTTTGCATGGATGGGGAGCAAGTAGTAAAGCGTTTCTTCCTGTAATATCTTCCTTATCTCAAAAGTACTGTGTGTATGCATTAGATTTTCCAGGATTTGGAGATAGTGAAGAACCAAATGAAAATTATGATGTGTTAAAATATGCAGAACTTACCAAAGAATTTATAGAAAAACTAAAATTAGAATCTGTGACTTTAATAGGGCATTCCTTTGGGGGAAGAGTAATTATGAAGTTAGTGGGAGATCTAGGCGTAAAACCTGCCAAGATTGTTTTGGTAGATAGTGCTGGAATAAAACCAAAACGAAAAGCAAGTTATTATTTCAAAGTATATTCGTATAAATTAGGAAAAAAGATGATACAATTCTTTCTTCCAAAAGAAAAAGCACAAATATGTATTGAAAAAATGCAGAAAAATGCTGGTTCAGAAGATTATAAACAAGCAAGTCCTGTCATGAAAAAGATTTTTGTTCAAGTAGTAAATGAAGATTTAAAATATTGCTTGCCTAAAATTACTGTACCTACTTTACTGATCTGGGGTGAAAAAGATGAAGATACACCTTTAAAAGACGCAAAGATCATTGAAAAATTAATACCAGATTGTGGACTGGTAGTGATTAAAGGAGCAGGACATTTTAGTTATTTAGATAATTTATATCAGTTTTTGTTAGTCGTAGATACTTTTATCAAAGGAAGTGATTAGTATGATGTTCATGGTTTTGCAAATGATAGCTTTTGTAGCTTTAATGGTACTGTTATATTGTAACATCACAAAGTTTTTACACGTTTTTCAACAATCTTTTTATCATGTGGAAGAATTTTTTCATTCACTAAAAACGTCACGTGCTTATCTTCCAAATTGGACGGAAATTTTGCTATGTGTTGTTGCTTTAGGGATGGTTATGGTTTCATCTTCTTTTTGGAAGTATGTTGGAATAGTTGCAATAGTTTTATGTACCTTGTTAAGAATCAATCAGTATAGAAGGGATAAAAAGAATGTTAAGAAAAAATTTGTCATTACTACTCGTGTAAAACTAACCTATGGAGCTTGTTTTTTGTTGTGTGTACTAGTATGCTTTGGAATTTATACTTTGAGTGGTTTGGAAGCTTTGTTGGTAAGTTTTGCTTTTAGTAAGTGGATTTCAATGGTGCTTGTTTTAGTAGGAAATGTGGTTATTTTCCCTATTTTAACATGGAGTAATAACAAATATATTAAAGAGGCAAAACAAATTATAAAAGATAGTCCAGAACTTAAAGTAATTGGTATTACGGGAAGTTATGGCAAAACTTCTACGAAAAATATTATAACAGGGATTTTAGAAAGCAAATATAGTACAGTAATGACTCCCAAAAGTTATAACACGACACTAGGAGTTGTAAAAACGATTCGTGAAGAGATCAAGCCATATACACAAGTATTTGTTTGTGAGATGGGGGCTACTAGAATAAAAGATATTCAAAAAATTTGTGAGATTGTTCCTCCAGATATTTCTGTTATTACAGCAATTGGTTCACAACATTTGGCTACTTTTAAAACCATGGAAAATATTGTTCAAGGAAAGTTTGAGATTATAAAATACGCTAAAAAGGGAGCAAAAGCAGTTTTAAATATGGATAATTTATGGATTGCTTCTCATTATCAAAACTATATACAAGAAGATGATGTTATTTCTTATGCGATTCATAGTCAAGACAAAAGTATTTCTGTTCAAAATATTCATATGGATGAAAATGGAAGTAATTTTACCGTTATCTTAAAAGGAGAAAAAATTGAAATTGAAACAAGATTACTTGGAAAACATAATATATACAATATTTTGTGTGGAATTGCAGTCGCAAAAGAACTGGGTATGGAAAAAGAAGAAATTCAAAAGGCAGTAAAAAAATTACGTCCAATTCCTCATAGATTAGAATTAAAAAACATGGGGGGAATTTTAGCTTTAGATGATTCTTTTAATTCTAATCCAGAAGGATCTAAAATGGCGATTGAATGTTTATGTATGTTCCAGGAACGTTATAAAGTGCTAGTAACTCCTGGTATGGTTGAACTTGGAAGTAAGGAATATGAATTAAATAAAAAGCTAGGAGAGTATGCAACCAAGTGTGATTTTGTGTTGCTTGTAGGAAGGAAAACAACCCAAGCAATACAAGAAGGGATGGATTCATTAGGATATCAAAAATACAAGATAGTAGAAAATTTATATGAGGCTTTTGAAGTATTAACAAAAATGAAAGAAAAATATCCTAATTTAATTGCATTATTTGAAAATGATTTGCCAGATTGTTATTCTTAAGGAGGGAAAAGAATGAAAACAGTAGTAGGTGTATTTTTTGGAGGAAAAAGTGTAGAGCATGAGGTCTCTATTATTTCAGCGTTACAAGTAATGGCAGCTTTAAACAAAGAGAAATATGAGGTAGTTCCTATCTATATTTCTAAAGATACCAAATTTTATTATTCAGATAAATTGATGGAAATTGAAAATTATAAAGATTTGGATCAATTAATCACACAAGCAACAGAGGTGTACTTTTTAAAAGAACATCATCAAATGGGAATATATAATGCTACTTCTTTATTTAGAAAAAAGATTGCAGGAATTGATGTTGCTTTTCCTGTTGTACATGGGGTTAATGTAGAAGATGGTACTTTACAAGGATTTTTGGAAATGTATCAAATTCCATATGTAGGCTCTCAAGTTGGAAGTTCTGCTATAGGGATGGATAAAATTGCATTTAAGAAAGTGTTAGAAGCTTCTTCTTTTCCAGTCATAGAATATATGGAAGTAAGTAGGAATGAGTTTGAAAAAGATTCTAAGGAGATTTTACAAAAATTAGAAGATAAATTAGGATTTCCTGTGATTTTAAAACCGTATAATCTAGGTTCTAGTGTAGGAATAGAAGTGGTAAAAGAAGAAAAAGAATTTCTTGCAAAAATGGAACAAGTATTTTTGTTTACAGATAAGATTTTAATAGAAAGATGTGTTACTAATTTAAGAGAAATTAACTGTTCTGTTATGGGGAATGCTACCAAACAAGAAGCTTCTATTTTAGAAGAGCCTATTAAAGCAGATGAAATTTTAAGTTTTAAAGATAAATACATGAGTAATGGAAAAGGTGGTATGAAAAATAGCAAATCTAGTGGAATGGCTTCTTTACTTCGTAAAATTCCTGCAGAGTTAGAAAAAGAACAAGAAGAAGAAATTACAAATTTAGCGATAGGAGTATTTAAATTGCTCGATTGTGAAGGGGTTTCAAGAATTGATTTTATCATCGATGTAGATCAAAATAAAATATATGTAAATGAAATTAATACTATTCCAGGTTCACTTGCTTTTTATTTATGGGAGAAAAAGGGAATTTCTTTTGAAAATTTATGTGATCAGTTAATTTCCCTTGCTATTAAAAGGCAAGATCAAAGAAAAAATATTATTTATTCTCATGATGTAAATATTTTAAATATGACAGGAAAAAAATAAATGAGAATGATATAAGGTATAGAAAAGAAATAATGATATAAAAAAATAATAATAAAGAAAGAGGAGGATACTTTTAGGTAAGTAACTTCCTCTTTATTTTGTATTGAAAAACAAAATAAGAAATGGTAGTATGCGTGTGTAATAGAGATATTGCTAATAAGTATAAATATTTATGTTAACAAAAAACTTTAAAAGTATGATTGGACTACACACACACACACACACACACAACGTAGTTTTAAAAACATAAAAAAGAAGGAGGAAGTATATGGA
>CALXBS010000060.1 GCA_944386605.1 uncultured Clostridia bacterium
GTGTGTGTGTGTGTGTGTGTGTGTGTAGTCCAATCATACTTTCAAAGTTTTTTGTTAACATAAACTTTTATCTTTTTTTGCAATATTCCTATTACACTCGCATACTAACATTCTATTTTTATTTTTGCAACAAAAAAATGTGAGTTTCCTCACACTTTATTGATAATCTATTTCTTCATTTTCAACGGTTTGCATATCTAAAATCATATTTTCTATAAAAACACCATAACCCTTTGTAGGATCATTTAAGAAAACATGTGTTACAGCGCCAATTAATTTGCCATCTTGTACAATAGGAGAACCACTCATTCCTTGTACAATTCCACCAGTTTTATTAATTAAATCTTCATCTGTAATTTTAATAATCATATTTTTATTCCCTGTAGAAGTAAGTAACACCTTTTCTATTTGAATTTGATACTCCCTTACAACATTATCATCTAGCGTACAAAAAATACTTGCCTCTTTCTCTTGAATTTCTGTTTTACTAGCAATTTCAATTTCTTGTTTCTCCTTTAAAACATCTTCTTTTAAAATATGCCCATAAATTCCCTTATCAGTATTTCCATAAATTTCTCCTAAAATATCATTGGTAATCGTTCCTTTTAACTCCCCTGGTACTTTCGGAACCCCTTTTTGGATCGCATAAATATTGGTTCTAGTAATTCCACCACTTGTAATTGGTAAAATATAGTTTTCTTGTGTCTCTGTAACAGCATGCCCAAGTGCTGCAAAACTTTGTTTATTTAATTCATAAAAAGTAACCGTACCAACACCAGCACTACTATCTTTTACCCATAGCCCCAGCTTATAACCAGCGTTATTTTCTTGCTTTATTGGTGTAATACTTGTCACAAACTCTGTTCCTTCTCTACTAACCTTTAACGTTAAAGCTTTTCCATTACTTTCCTTTACAATCTCTTCTAAATCTGCATTAGCTTCCACCTTTTGATCATTTACACTTAAAATGATATCTCCAATTTTAAGCTCTGTATCAGTTCTATCTAACCCCATCACCAGTACACCTGTTGCAAGTAATTTAACACCAATTCCTTCACCACCTAAAGCAAAACGCATTTCTTCTGCCTCTTTACTAATTTGATCTTGCAAATGATAAACAGCCATTAATTTGGAATAATTAAAATAAAAATAAAACCCAAGCAAAATCACAATAAAAGCAAAGGATAGCACTCTTTTACTTCGGATATTTTTTCGCATATTTTCCTTACAATTTTCAATCCATCTTCTCATGTTCAAACCTTTCCTTTATACATTTACCCCTATAATGCCACCTACAATACCAGACAAAAAACTAATGCCAAGATAAATAAACAATGTATTGGAAATGATAAGTCCTGTATATCCTAAACAAGAAATCAAATACACAATCAAACAAAAAAGAAACCCAAATAAACCACCATTTATAATCCCTTTTTCTTTTATCTTTTTGCTAAGGAAAATTGCACCCATCATTACCGATAGCATAACAATTGCTAGGACAAATGTTTCTAAATATCTATCTTCTATATTAGTATACGCAAAAATTGCTGCAGATATCGTCAAAAAAACAGTTGCAAGCAAAAAAGACATACACAAACTAATAAAATATCTTTTTACTTTTTCCATACACACCCTTCTTTCTTAATATAATTTATGAATTTTGATACAATTTATTCTAAAATTGTATAGAAAGTTAAAAAAAATCAAACAATAACCATATACAAGAAAGGATTTTAAATATGAAAAAAGTAGATGTTCATTTAGAAAATAATCAAAATTATATCAAAAGAAAATTAAACTACCAAAAATCCTATGATCTAGTCATACGAGAATTTAATGTCTATTATAACGGAAATTCTTGTAAAGCATTTTTAGTCTTTTTTGATGGAATGGTAAACAAAGATTATATCAACAACAACATCTTGTTTAAAGCAAGTTCTACTTTTAGCAATCAAAACAACACACAATATCAAGATATTGGAGAATTTTTTATAGACAATATTGTCTCTAATTATGGAAGTGTTTTAAAACAAGATTTTGAAGAAATTATAGCAGATATCTGTTTTGGAAATGTCGTTATTTTTTTAGATCATTATGACCAAGCAATTGTTTGTGATATGCTACAATATGAACATAGAAACATTAGTGAACCTTCTTTTGAAAGTACCATCAAAGGGCCACAGGAAGGATTTAACGAAGTTTTAAATGTAAACACAGCACTCGTTAGGAAATGTGTGCGAAATCCTCATCTGATCATGGAGAAAATATCCATTGGAAAGCGTGCAGAAAATGTATGTATTATCATGTATATAGATAACCTTGCAAATCCAGGAATTGTAAAAAAAGTACGTAACCGAATTTCTCAAATTGACACGGATGTTATTTTAGCAACTGATACCCTTACACAATATATTGAAACAAATAGCTATAGCCCTATTCCACAAATTTTACCTACAGAGCGTCCTGATCGTGTTGCAGGATTTTTGTTACAAGGAAGATGTGTCATTTTAACCAACAACTCTCCAATTGCAGGAGTCGTACCAACCACTGCAATTGACTGGCTACATTCTAGTGAAGACGGTTATTTAAAAGTTCCTTTTAATATCATCCTAAAACTCATTCGTATTCTAGCTATCCTTGCAGCGATCTTTTTACCTGCGATCTACATAGCAACCATCACTTACCATATTGGCGTTTTCCCCACAAGCCTTGCTATGTCGCTTGTCGCCTCCCGTGAGATTGTTCCCTTGCAATTTATTACCGAAATACTCTTAATGGAGGCAGCTTTTGAATTATTACGTGAAGCAGAAATGCGTGTTCCTATGAGAATAGGACCTGTTGTCAGTGTGGTTGGAGGACTCATCCTTGGACAGCTTGCCGTAAATGCAAACATTATCTGTTCTTTTACCATGATTGTTGTCGGCTTTAGTGGAATTGCACTCTATGCCATTCCAAACTTCTTTGTATCTTATGGATTAAGAGCAATGCGATACATTTTAATTGTTCTTGCTTTCCTAAATGGATACCTTGCATTAAGTTTAGGAATCTTTATTTTCCTTATCTTAATTGTTAATACTTACT
Source organism: uncultured Clostridia bacterium (assembly GCA_944386605.1). GTDB lineage: Bacteria > Bacillota > Clostridia > TANB77 > CAG-465 > CAG-465. The sequence continues at coordinate 3,082 of CALXBS010000060.1, forward strand.
CCTTTGATACTCGAATGTTGCCAACATTTTATATCGATAAAGATCAAAATATTATTAAAGAAATCTTTGCTTCTCCTATCTGGAAGAAAGAATACCGTTCTTATACCAATAAAGCACAAGATAAAACGGCACAACCCAAAATTGCAAGAAGGTGGTTATTTCATGAAAAAAAATAGTAATTTTAAAAATATTTCATATACCAATTTTGAATTCATTTCCTTACTCATCATTTGCGTATTTGCTATATTTTTAGGAAACTTTCCAGAACAAATTGTATCCATTTGTGGATCAGGAAGTATTATGGGGGTACTGGTTGTATGTTTCGTAGCCTATTTCATTTATCGCTTTACCATCAAAAAAGTCTTTGAAAATGAATATGACTTTTACGAAATCATCCGAAAAACTTACCCCCAGTGGCTTCAAAAAGTAATTGGTGTCATATTATATCTTTTTTGCATGATGGTCGTTTACATTATGATTAATAACATCGTCATTAACCTAAAATCAACGACTTATCGTTTATCTGAAACTTATGAACTTGCCATTTATTTTCTACTAGCAATCTTTTTCATGGCAAGAAGTGGATTTAATGCGATATTTAGAATAGCAGGATATATTGCCATATTTATGGTAATCTACTTTGTACTACTTTTTGTACTATCCATCCCATTTTTAGATATTACAAACTTCTTTCCACTTTTTGGAAATGGATTTAAAAATATCTTTTTAGATAATCTTACCAACCTAAAAATATTCTCTTCCTTTTTCTTTTTGCTATTTTTTGGTGGTACGATTTTTAAAGGAAAGCCTCGTGCAATGTTAAAAAACTTTCATAAAATTTTTGGAATTTCCTCAGCCGTTTTATTGCTCATTGTTATCCTATTTTTAGGATCTTTACCACTCGAACTCATTACAAGTAGAAATAGCCTTATCTTTGATATATCAAGACTTGCTTCCTTTAGTACGACTAGCATTAAACTGGCACCTGCTATGATATTTATCTTTTCGATTATTACATACATCACAACCTCCTTTATTTTTTTAGTAGGTTGTATGAGTTTAGAAAGACTGAAAGTGATTAAAGATTATTCCAAAGTAATCATCCTTAGTATGGCACTTCTTACCTTATCCTTCTTTTACAAAATCACATCGATTGATTTAAGGAACTATATACACTATTTTGGATATATTAGCAATATCTTGTGCTTTGTATTTCCGGTTATCACCGTCTTTTTCTACTTGCTAAAAAAACGTCCAAAGAGCAAAAAATTTCTATTAAAAGAGGTAAAAACAAATGAATAAGAAATTAGTTAAAAAAATCCTATTTACACTTATACTCCTTTTTGCATGTTTTAAAGCAATTGGACTAAAAAATGCAAATTTAGTAAACCACATTACTTTTGTTAGTGCCATTGGAATTGATAAAATACAAGATAATGACGAGAAAATACTCGTTACTTTCCAAATTGTTCCTCCACAAGTAAGTCTAGAAAATGGAAGTGATTCAGCTAAGGTACTCATTACTTCTGTAGAAGCAGACTCAATTGAACAAGCTATTACCTATATGCACAATTACATTAGCTCGGTTGTTAACTTTTCTCAAACACGTGCCATTATTTTCTCAGAAGAAATTGCACGAGAAGGACTTCAAAAATACTTAAGTTCCATTAGCAGCAGCTCTACTTTAGATACCAATATGTATGTCATAATATCAGAAGATGAAAGTGCAAAAGACTTCCTAGAAGCCATTAACAAAAATGCGGAAATGAATCCTTTTAATTATTTTAATGTTATCAAAAACTCGGAATTTATTGGAAGTAGTAGTCAATTAGTAACCGTAATGGATTTTCTAAAACTACTTCATGAACCACTACAATCTGCAACTGTTACATTAGGAAGACTCGAAAATGTTACTGAAAATGAAAATGGAAATGAAGATCAAAATCAAACAAATGAAGCAAATTCTAGTGATACACACACAAAAGAAGTAAATGATGAAACCCAAACAAATGTTGTCATCGATGGAGTAGCCATTTTTAAAGATGACAAAATGATTGGAACTTTAACTGGACAAGAAACTGCTTTTCACCTTATGGTTAGCAAAACAGTAAATGTTTTCTTCTACCAACTAATTCAAGAAAAAGAGGGAGAAAAAATAGCAAGTAGTTTGTACTGTTGGCAAAATCAAAAAAGCAAGATTCGATTTGATCAAAGCAATTTTATTGATATTACCATTCCTCTTAATGTAACGCTTGTACAAACCAAAGAAAATACATTTGATTTTTACAACGAGGAATATATGCAAACTTTAAAAAATGATCTAATAGAAGCTTTAACACTTGATTTTGACACTTATTTCAAAAAACTACAAACAGAATACAAAACCGATATTGACGGGCTCATGAAAAAAATCAAATACCGCTTTTTAACACAAAAGGATATTGATAACTATGAAATGAATAACCATTTTTGTTCTGCTAATATCCGTGTTCATTTTGATATTAAATTTGTAACTTCCGGACTTAGCAATAAAAAATAGGATAGAAGATGTACTCTTCTTATCCTATTTTTCATCTATATTTTCTTTTTCTATCTTTTTATTCCTATTTTTTTGACTTACTTTTCTAACCCCATCTTTTATGTTCTCTTTATTACTTTCTACTTGATCCACAACATTTCTTCGAATGGATGTAAAATTAGATAATAACCTTCCTGTAAATACAATCACCGCTGCAAGATAAATATCTACATTTAGTTTATCTCCTAAATATACCAAAAACATAGCAATTAAAGCATTGCCAAAAAATCCCGTAATAAAGATATTCATCTTAAACTTTTGTGTCATATTGGCATTTAAAGCACCAAAAACAGAATCAAGACATGCAAGTATTGCTACTGCAATATATTGTGAGTAGGAATACGGAATAAACACATTCGATCCAATACTAACTCCTGCAACAATTAAAATTAAAATAATTACTATCCCTGGCATATTTTTCACTCCTTTCTACTTACTTGTCGTTACACCATATTTAAAAATTAATGTTCCATCATATTTTGGAATGTAAATATCGGTTTGTCTTGTAATATTAACACCTACTCCAAGTTCGGTTAAAACATCCGAAATTCCATTTTTAATCGTTAATGCACTTTCTAAATATTGTGCATTTCCAATTGCTTTTATTTCAAAAGGAGCTGCTATTTTTTGATAATTTACTTGTATTGCAGGTCCTACACAACGAATAGCAGAAGTTGAAATAATTCTTTGATCGTTTACAGAAATTGCCTCTGCTCCAGCTGCTTTTAACTCATTTACCACTGTTAATATATCACTATCATGAACCAACGAATCAGAACTTACACCATCGGTTAAAGTAACAATAATTCCTTCCCCTTGAATGTCTGTCATTCCTGCAAGAGCATTTGCAGTTTCTAATTCTTTCTTCATAGAAGCAATTAAAACATCATTCGTAGAAGCATTATTTTGATACTCTTGTACTACCGCTGCATTCTCATCATATTTTTCCTTTAATTCATCATATTGTCTTTGAAGGGTTACCAAATCATCTGCAAGTTGTGATTCTCTTTTTCCTTGCAAAATTTCTTCTGAACTACTCATACTTTTAAATTGAGCAGTTAGCAAGAAAGCAAGTAAAAATAGCGGAATACCAATTGCAGTATAAGTAGCAATTGAATATTTCTTCATAAACTTTTTACATTTTTCCATAAAACTATTATTCTTGTCTTTTACCACATTTTCTTTTTCATTTTCAGACAACTAAATCACTCCTTTAATATGCAGAATAAACTGGATTTGGTTTGGTCATATCAATGATCCCTTGGGAATCTGAACTAATGCCACCCTTTTTCATAATACTATTTAACAAATCCAAATTGTACTTTAAATTGGTATCATTTGGAAGTACTATTATAAGTTTATCATTTAAAGTAAGGGTTGTCAAGGAATTTTCAAAATCTACCTTAGTTATGTTAGCATTAATGTCACTTTTTGCGTATTCTTCCGCAATCCTCTCAAACATTTGAAGCTTAGATAAATCAATTTCATTAATTTGTTCTCCCAAAACCACCGTATTATTAAAAGTAACACCATAAACCAACACTTCTTCTTTTGTTTTTTGGCTCATTGTTGTTTCTTCTAAAATATATCCAGCTTTATCCAAACGATAAAACTTATTTTTTTCTTTACAAAAAGCAACATACCTACTCTCTCTTTCTGTCACTTCTAATGTAAAGTGATCTGGAAAATTTAGATTTATTTTGACACTTTGAACATAAGGCAATGTACTACAATTTTCTTTATCTACCGTAAAATATTGCAAAAAGATATTTTGATTTACCTTTAAAGGAGTCGAAGCTACAATCTGTGAAGAGGTATATTTATGATTTCCACTTACTTGAATGGTTTTAACATCAAAAATAGAGAGTGTACAAAACAAAACTCCTACTACTACAACCATTGCAAGTAAAACCAAAAATGTAATCATTCTTTTTACTTTTTTAGGAATCTTTTTTCTTATTACCTTCTTTTTTTCTTCTACTTGAGGCGCTTTCTTAGGAGCTACCACTTTCTTTTTAGGAGAACTTACTACTTGTCTCTTCTCTTTAGAATTTCCTTTTTTTGCCCCCGTCTTTTTGGCAGTCTCTTGTTTCTTTTTTTTGTTATTTTGTACATTTTTACTTGTCCTAGGCTTAGACACATTTTTATCCATTGTTCCACCTACTTTTTGAGTGAATTCTTAATACAATGATAGATTTTATCTTCTACCCCTTTTACCACCACTTGCTTAGCATTATTTGCCATTTCTTGCAAACAATTTCCCTGAATCATTTCTTCAATTGTATCATTTAACAAAGTAATGGTTAAATCTTTTTGTTCAATGATTTTTCCAGCATTTACTTTTTCTAATACACGAGCATTGTATAATTGATGATTTTCAGCTGCAGTAGGAAGAGGAATTAAAATAGCAGGTTTCTTTGCAAGAGCAAGTTCTGTGATAGTCATTGCTCCTGCTCTTGTAATACACATATCTACTGCTTTATACATCACATCCATTTGAAAAACAAATTTTTCCAAACGTAAATAAGGATCTAAACAAATCTTTTT
>CALXBS010000061.1 GCA_944386605.1 uncultured Clostridia bacterium
CCGCCACTTGCGAGAACCGCTTGAGTGGTGGTGTGAGAGGGGAAAAACACACTAAGTGTTATTCCTCTACTCAATTAACAACTTAAAGTCTAGTAAAGTGATGATCATGAGTCTTTTGATATCTCTGTTTTTCCTCGAATGGTTTCCATAGTACTGGATTCTTTCAAGTGCTTTTTTATTACAGCTTTCCAGCTTGATCTGAAATGCATGAATAAAATGAGAGGAAATATACCAACTGGGATGAATGTTTTTAGGATATAATACACAAATCCCTACTAGATGTTGGTCTTTGTCATAAATGTACCGTAGTGTATAAGCCTCTATTCCTATGGTATCATAGTAAATAGAAGCATTGTCACTAAAATGTACCTCTAAGACCTGCTTGTGTGTGTTTAAAACTACCTTCTCAATTGTGGGTAAAACTTGTTTGATCATAATTATTTGACCTCCTTTAAAAAATGCCTACTTATTATATCATTAAATTTTAATGAAGTCAATCGCAGAAATTGCTATAAAAAGTAAAAAAATTGACGAAAAACATCTAATTTTCAGATTTTTGATAGATATAGTTTCTTTTTCTGTCTTTTTGTGCTATAATTATGACGTCTTTCGAAAGGAGTAAAAATGAATGTAGGATTAATTACATTAGGTTGTAGTAAAAACCAAGTAGATAGTGAAATGCTATTAGGTGCATTTCAAAAAATGGGCTTTCATATTGTAAATGAAGCCAAAGAGGCACAAGTTATTGTAGTAAATACATGTGGATTTATTCAGTCTGCAAAAGAAGAAGCAATTGATACCATCTTAGAAATGGCAGATTACAAGGAAATCGGAACTTGTCAGTATTTAATTGTAACAGGGTGTCTTGCAAAAAGATATAAAAAAGAGATTTTAGAATCTATGCCAGAAGTAGATCTTTGCATTGGTGTAGATGAATATGATCATATTAACTCAATTTTATCTAACTTTTTTCATCAAAAATTTTTCGGTCAAAAATTAGATTTTCATAATAGAGTGATTTCTACTAATTTTCCTTTAGCGTATATTAGAATATCCGATGGATGTGATAATCGATGTAGTTATTGTGCAATTCCACTTATTAGAGGCAGATTTAAAAGTAGAAAAATGGAAGATATTTTGTTAGAAGTAGAAGAATTAGCAAAGCAAGGAATTAGTGAGTTTTGTGTTATTTCACAAGATACCTCTAAGTATGGTTTGGATCTTTATGGAAAATTGTGTTTAGAAGAGTTGTTACATAAAATGTCAGAAATAAAAGGTGTAAAATGGATTAGAGTATTGTATATGTATTTATTTGAAACAACTGATGCTTTAATTGAAGAGATAGGAAATAATGATAAAATTTGCCCGTATTTTGACATTCCAATTCAGCATTTAAATGATGAAATGTTACATAATATGAATCGCCATGATACCAAAGCGCTAATTTATGAAAGAATTGCGGCTATTAGGAAAAAAGTTTCCAATGCTATTTTAAGAACAACGGTGATTACAGGTTTTCCTGGAGAAACCAAAGAAGCATTTGAAGAATTGTTAGAAGGAATCAAGGAATTAAAGTTTGATAGACTAGGTGCTTTTGCTTTTTCAAGAGAGGAAGATACAAAAGCATATGGTATGAAAAATCAGATAGAAGAGGATATAAAAGAAGAACGTTTAAAACAAGTTTTTGAAGTGCAAAAACAAGTATCCTTACAAGCTAATGAAAAAAGAGTAGGAAAAATTTATGAAGTGATTGTAGAAGATATTTCAGAAGATGAAAAATATTTTGTAGGAAGGTCTATGTTAGAAGCCCCAGATGTAGATGGAAGAATTTACATTAAAATAGATAAGGAAAGTGTAAACCAAATAATTATAGGGGAATATACCTATGTAGAAATCATAGACTATAATGAATATGATTTATTTGGAAAAGTTGTAAAGGAGGAAAAAATATGTACACAAAGGAAGAATTAAAAAAAGCAACTTTAACAGAATTAAGGTTGCTTGCTGAAAATTTAAAATTAGAAGGATATGAAAGACTAAAAAAAGAATATTTGGTAGAAGAAATTATTAAGAATTTAGAAGATAGTAATGAAATTGAAGAAAAAGTAAATATTCAAATAGAAAATCCAGAAACCGACTATATTGCAGAAGGAATATTAGAAGTAATGCCAGATGGGTATGGATTTTTAAGAAGTGATAACTATTTACCAGGGAATAAAGATATTTATGTTTCTCAAGTTCAAATTAGAAGATTTAAATTGGCTACAGGGGATAAATTAAGAGGAATTGCAAGATTTACAAGTGATCCTCAAAATAAATTTCCATCTTTAATTTATGTTGACGCAATTAATGATGATCGAGTAGAAGTAGCTTTAAAAAGAAGAAATTTTGATACGTTAATACCGATTTATCCAACAAAGAGGCTAAAACTAGAAACAAAATATAATGAATATGCAACAAGATTAATTGACATTTTAGCACCGATTGGAAAAGGACAACGTGGTTTAATTGTAGCACAACCAAAAGCTGGAAAAACCACTTTGTTAAAACAAATTGCAAATGGTATATTAAAAAATAATCCAGAAACCATATTAATGGTGTTATTGATTGATGAAAGACCAGAAGAAGTAACTGATATTGAGCGTTCTATTGATGCAGAAGTAATTCATTCTACTTTTGATGAATCACCAGAACATCATATCAAAGTATCTAAAATGGTATTAGAACGTGCAAAAAGATTAGTTGAACAAAACAAAGATGTGGTAATTTTACTAGATAGTTTAACAAGACTTACAAGAGCTAATAATTTAGAAGTTGATCCTAGTGGAAGAACCTTATCAGGTGGATTAGATCCTGCTTGTTTAGGATTTCCTAAGAAATTTTTTGGAGCTGCTAGAAATATTGAAAATGGAGGAAGTTTAACTATTCTTGCAACCGTTCTTGCAGATACAGGAAGCCGTATGGATGATATTATTTTTGAAGAATTTAAGGGAACAGGAAATATGGAAGTCCATTTAGATAGAAAACTTTCAGAAAGAAGAATTTTCCCTTCTATTGATATTTACAAATCTGGTACAAGACGTGAAGATTTATTACTTTCAAAAGAAGAATTAGAGTGTAGCAATTATATTCGTAGGATTATGTCTTCTAATAATTCGAATTTAACCAATACAGAAATTATGGAAAGAATCATTAATATTATTGTAAAAACCAAAAGTAATCGAGAATTTATAAAAGTTTTTTTAGAAAATAAAAAAAATAACTAGCTATTCATAAAAATTCATGGTAATATAATAACGATGATTGTATAAAATAATAAATAAGAGGAGTGGATAAAATGAGTAAAATAATTAAGGTGACTTTGCCAAACGATAAGGTGGTTCATGTTCCATATAAAACTCCTGCAATAGAGGCAGTTAAATTAGTAGAGAATAATCTTGATGAGATATTATCTTTAAAAGTAAATAATGAGGTGAAAAATTATCAATATGAATTGGTAAAAGATTCTGTAATAGAGTATGTTACCTTTGATAAGCCAGATGGATATCGCGTATATGCAAGAACATTAAAGATGATTCTTTATATGGCACTAACAACCCTTTATTCAAAAGTAGATATTGAATTTATTGCAACCATTAATCGAAATCAATATTTCATCGCACATGATTTAAAGATAACACCTGCTAAGGTAAGAGATATCAAAAATAAAATGCAAGAATTTATTGATAGAAAACTACCATTGGTAAAAAAGGTTGTTTCATTAGAAGAAGCTACAGAATTATATACTGCTGCAGGGGATTTGGATAAATTAGAAAATTTAGATAATAAACTTAGATCATATTTTAGTATGTATTTTTGTGATGGAATGTATAATAGCTTTTATGGTGCTTTAGCACCTAATACAGGCTATATTAAAAAGTTTGATTTAATTGCATATAAAGATGGCGCTTTGTTAGTCATTCCAAATAAAGATAATGAATTAGATCCAGAGATCCGTGATCAAAAATTATTTGAAAATTATATTAGTTTTAATAAATTAAAAGAAGTAATTGGAATATCTAATATTGGAAACTTAAATGATATGATTTTGCAAAATAGAAGTAGCGAAGTTATTCAGGTTTCAGAAGCAATTCATCAAAGAACATTAATTGAGATGATTCAAGATATTGAAAAACGTAAAAATATAAAAATGGTGTTGATTGCAGGTCCTTCTTCTTCTGGAAAAACCACTTTTGCACAAAAAATGGGAGTACAGTTAAGGCTGAAAGGATATCGTCCAATTACCATTTCTATGGATAATTATTTTAAAGAAAGAAAAGATACACCATTAGGTCCAGACGGAAAATATGATTTTGAATGTGTGGAAGCATTAGATATTGAATTATTTAATACACAAATGCGTGATTTGATTGCAGGAAAAACTGTAGAATTACCAGAGTTTGACTTTTTAGTTGGAACCAAAAAATATAATGGAAATTTCTTAAAATTACAAAAAAATGATATATTAATTGTAGAAGGAATACATGCTTTAAATCCAATTGTAACAGAATTTACACCAGCAGAAAATAAGTATAAAATCTATATTGCTCCAATTGTTACATTAAATATAGATGGATATACAAAAGTTTCTTCTTCTGATATTCGCTTTGTAAGAAGAATGGTGCGTGATTATGCTACTCGTGGGCATAGTATCGAGAAAACATTTGCATTATGGGGAAATGTAAAAAGAGGAGAAGAAAAATACATTTATCCGTTTGTAGAAGATTCTGATTATATTTATAATTCCAGTCTAATATATGAACCAAATGTAATGAAAACATTTGCGCAACCTTTGCTTTTACAAATAGAAAAGTCAAGTCCTTTTTATGCAGAGGCAAGAAGATTATATGAATATCTAAATCATTTTCTTCCAATAGAAACTTCAAATATTCCAATTGATTCTATTGTAAGAGAATTTATTGGAAATGGTTGCTTTTATCGTTAATAGAACAGATGTGATGTTGACATAAAATTAAAAATGTGGTATAATTTTCTCATAAAATTAAAGGAGGGCTTTCTTATGATTAAAGAAGCAATGAAAAACGGAGAGATTACGCCGGAGGTAGTAGATGAGTTCCATCGGGCTTTATGTCCGCAATGTAATGGAAGATGTCACTTTGGACGGTCTTATTGTGGATATGATTTTACCCATAAGGTATCACCTGAACCGGGCATTAATTCCTTTTGGCGGGAGTACATTACAGCTTTAAAAGGGCTGGCAGAAGAACAGGGCATGGATTTAGCCGAAACTTACCGTGTCATGAAGGCAGGTATTCAGGACTTGACTCCCGTAGAGATGGAACAAAGACTCACATTTGAGGAACTTTGGAGAAATATGTAAACACAGACACAAGGCGCAGATTTTAGGATCTGCGTCTTTTGCATAAAAAATAAAAATATTTTCTTTTTTTATGAAAGAAGATGTGTTATAATAGATAAAAATGGGTGAAAGAAATGTTTATAAAAAATGATAATGAATTTATTTGTAAAAATTGTGGAAAAAAAATAGAAAAATTAAATTATACTTCGCGAGATCATTGTAATTTTTGTTTATATTCGTTGCATGTAGATATCGAACCAGGTGACCGTAAAAATCCATGCAAAGGACTTTTGGTTCCAATTAATGTCATTTCTCATTCTAAAAAAGGAGAAGTGATTGTTTATCGTTGTAGTCGTTGTGGAAAGGAAGTTAGAAATATTGTAGCCTTAGATGATGATCGAGAACAAATTTATAAAATTATAGAAGAATATAGTAAGCAAATAAAATGACTTTGTGGTTAAATTCCCCAAAGTCCTTTTTCATTTTGTTTTGCTTCTTTTTCAAATTGAGTAAAGTAAGATATATATTTTACATCTGGTGGATAGGTAAAAAGCTGAGCATACCCTTCTAATAACAATTCTGCATTAAATAACTTTTCTCTTATTTCTATTTCGGTTATTTTAGAAGGCTTTTCTAGCCAAATATATCTTAGAAGTCGATCATATTGATCGGTATCACGTACATCTTTTTCTAAATATACCGTTTTTCCTGTTAATCTACTTTTGGTGTAATCACTTGCTTCTTTTCCATAAGGCTCTATTTGTGTAGTAGATTCTGGCGTATCCATTCCGATCATTCTAACACGATAGTCTTGACCGTCTATAGTAGCGATAATTGTATCACCATCTACCACTCTTTTTACATAAGCTTGTTCCAATAGAATGGGAGGAGGATCGACTGTTTCAGTAGTATTAGATACAGGCATATTAGAAGCACTTTTAAACCCTAAAATGGCAATAGGGATACAAAGAATAAGTAGTAGTATTACGAACATGAATTTTTTCATTAAATCACCTAAAAGCATTATATCATAAAGAAGTACGAAAAGAAAATAGTTAGGATAGCGTTTGTGCAAGTTGTTTGATTTCTAAAAATTCACTTACCGTTACAAAAACATAGGATTCTGCTTGTAAATAATCAATTAATTTTAAAGCACAAGTAATGCTAGTAGAATAAATGTCATGCATTAAAATAATATCATTTCCTTTTAGGTTTTTTAAAATATAGGTAAATGTTTTATCTGCGTCACGAAACTTCCAATCTTTTGAATCGACTGTCCAAAGAATATTGGTTAATTCTTGATAATCAAGGATTTTTCTAACATTTTCATTAATACTACCATAAGGCACACGAATTAAAGTAATAGGAACATCTGTAATTTCGAGTATTAAGTATTTTGTTTTATCAATCTGTTCATGAATTTCTTGAGCTGTTAATTTGGTAAAAAGACGATGTTCATAGCTATGAATCCCAATTTCATTTCCTGTATCTATTTCAAATCTAACAGTGTCCTTAAATTTTTCAATATTTTCTCCTAATAAAAAGAAAGTAACACTAACATTTCTTTTGGTAAGTTCATCAATTAGCTGGGAGGTATATTTGCCAGGGCCATCATCAAAAGTAAGTGCTATCAGTTTCTTTTCTTGATACTTTTGAAGAAGCATTTCTTTTCTTTTTTCTTCTTCACTAGGTAGAATTATTTCGGGTGTTTCCTCTTTTTCTTCTAAATGGGTAATTTCAATTTTAGAAACCTCTTCTGAAAAGATATCGTATAAAAAAAGTGAAAGAATGATTAGAAAAATTAAAATCAGTAAGGAAATATAGATCACACGATTTTTTAAATAAATTACTTTCATAAACAATCCCTCTCTATATCATATTTT
>CALXBS010000062.1 GCA_944386605.1 uncultured Clostridia bacterium
GTGTGTGTGTGTGTGTGTAGTATAATCATACTTTCAAAGATTTTTGTAAACATAATTTTTCTTGCTTTTTAGCAATATTCCTATTACACTGGCATACTACCATTTTTAATTTTATTTTGCAATAAAAAAAGAGCATTGAAAGTTTTTCTTTCTTTGCTCTTTATATCTATTATTTTTTTATTCTTCTTCCTCGCTAAACTGACTGTTATATAGTCTTGCATAAGCTCCATCTTTAGCAAGCAATGTTTCATGATCACCACGTTCTACAATTCTTCCATGCTCCATTACTAAGATAATATCTGCATTTTTAATGGTAGAAAGTCTATGTGCAATAACAAAACTTGTTCTTCCTTGCATTAACTTATTCATTGCCTCTTGAATCACTTCTTCTGTTCTTGTATCTACATTAGAAGTTGCTTCATCTAGTATTAGCATTGGCGCATTTTCTAGAACTGCTCTAGCAATAGTAAGTAACTGTTTCTCCCCTTGTGAAATGTTACTTGCGTCTTCATTTAATTCAAAATCGTATCCACCAGGAAGTGCCCTAATAAAACGATCAGCATGTGCAAGCTTTGCAGCAGCAAACATTTCTTCATCTGTTGCGTCTTGTTTAGAATATTTTAAATTCTCACGAATGGTACCATTAAACAACCATGTATCTTGTAACACCATTCCAAACATCTTACGCAAATCATCTCTAGAAATATCTTTGGTAGAAACACCATCAATGGTAATTTTTCCACCCTTAATTTCATAGAAACGCATTAGAAGATTAACAATCGTTGTTTTACCTGCACCTGTAGGTCCAACAATAGCTACTGTTTGACCAGGTTTTACCTCTAAGCTCCAATCTTCAATTAATTTTTGATCTTCCTCATAACTAAATGAAACTCTATCACATACTACATTTCCTTTTACTTTTTTAAGTTTTTTCGTATGTGCTTTATCTGGTTCTTCCTCTGGCTCATCTAAAATTTCAAAAATACGCTCTGCAGAAGCAACTGCACCTTGAATTAAGTTTAACATATTAGCAGACTGACTAATTGGTCTTGTAAACTGTTGCGTATATTGTACAAAAGCTTGAATATCACCAATGGTCATTTTTCCTTCAATTGCAAGTTTTGCTCCCAAAATACAAATTCCTACATATCCTAAATTACTAATTCCATTAATAATTGGCATCATAAGACCAGATAAAAATTGTGATTTCCATCCAGTTGTATACAATTGGTCGTTTATTTGGTTAAACTCTTTAATCTCTTCATCTTGCATATTAAAAGCACTAATAACTAAATTACCAGCATACGTTTCTTCTACTTTACCATTTAACTCACCAAGTATTCTTTGTTGTCTAATAAAATACTTTTGTGATACTTTTACAATACAAGCAACAAAAATCAAACTAACTGGAACAATTAAAATGGCAACACCAGACATGCTAACGCTAATTGTAAGCATCATAATCAAAATACCAATTACACTAAAGATAGATTGCAAAATTTGTACAACAGATTGTTGCAAAGTATTACTAACATTATCTACATCATTGGTAATACGACTTAACAATTCCCCATGTGTATGTTTATCAAAAAAGCGAAGTGGTAATTTATCTAATTTTTCATCAATTTCTTTTCTTAAAGAATAAGTTACTTTTTGTGAAACATAAGCCATGGTTCTTGTACAAATATAATTAAAACTAGCACTTAATAAATAAAGAAGTGTTACAATAGCAAGTATTTTAAAAATATAATCAAAATTAATTTTAGGTTCTGTATATAGTGAAACATTTTTAGATACCTCTGGTAAACTATTTGCCATATCTTCAGGTACTAATTTCATTTCAATTAAAGTATTTACCGTTGCATTTTCAGGCAAAGTACTTTTAATACTTTCTGGTAACTTTTCCATGATTTGTTCTACTTGGGTATAAGTCATTTTTTCGATAACATTATTACCAAGTTCGGTTGTTGCATTTCCAAGCACTTTTGGTGATAAGACAGAAAGAACAGTGGAACAAATTAATACAATGGCTACCAAAATAATTGCTTTGTTGTATTTTCCCATGTAATGAATCAAACGTTTTAAAGTTTTAGAAAATTCTTTTGGTTTATCTGTATTCATATTTCCTCTATTAGGCCCCATATGATTAGTCTCTTTTCTTTCCATTACTTATCGCCTCCTCTTCTGTAATCTGTGATAAAACAACATCACGATATTCAGGACAACTTTCATATAATTCTTGATGTGTTCCCTGCGCTATAATCTCACCATTATCAATAAACAAAATTTTATCTGCATTTAATACAGTACTTACACGTTGTGCAACAATCACAACCGTTGCCTCTTTCATATTTAAATCCAATGCTTCTCTTAATCTTTTATCTGTCTCATAATCTAGTGCAGAAAAACTATCATCAAACATGTATATTTGTGGTTTTTTCACAATTGCTCTTGCAATAGATAAACGTTGTTTTTGACCACCTGAGAAATTAGTACCTCCTTGTGCTACAGGAGCATTAAATTTTTCATCTAGTGAATCAATAAAATCATAACTTTGTGAAATCTTAGCAGCCTCGATTACTTCTTCCTCTGTAGCGTCTTGTTTTCCGTACTTAATATTGCTTTCAATTGTACCAGAAAATAACACTGCTTTTTGAGGAACATAACCAATCATAGATCTTAACTGCTCTAGACTCATATCTTTAACATTGACACCACCAACTTTTACTTCTCCCTCTGTGATATCAAAAAATCTCATCATAAGATTTAATAATGTGGTTTTTCCACAACCTGTTGGCCCCAAGATAGCAACCGTTTCTCCCTTATGAATTTTAAAATTCATATTGGATAAAACAGGCAAATCACCATCTACATACTGAAAAGTAGCATTTTTAAATTCAATTTCTCCAGGATTTGGAATACCCACTTCTTTTCCATTATCCACAATTGTAGATTCTGTTTCAAGTACTTCATTAATTCTTCTAACAGAAACCATTGCTCTAGGAATCATAATGAAAATCATAGTTACTCCTAAAATAGAGAATAAAACTTGGATAGCATATTCCATAAATGCCATCATATCTCCTATTTGCATAGTTCCAGCATCAATTAAATGAGAACCAGACCACAAAATAACCACGGTTGAAAAATTAATAATAAACATAACAATCGGCATTAAAATTGCCATTCTATATGCTGCTTTTAAAGACACATCATAAATATTTTTGTTTGCGTCATCATATCTTTTCGCTTCATGTTTTTGAGTAGCAAAAGCACGAATAACTCTAACTCCTGATAATTTTTCCCTTACAACTTGGTTAATTTTATCTAAACATTCTTGTAATTTTGTAAATAGAGGAATAATTTTCCTAGCAAGTAAAATAATGGCTACTAATAATAACGGAATAACCACTACAAAAAGCCATGATAACTCCTTTGCTTTTGAAAAAGCCATAATAATTCCACCAATGCACATTAAAGGTGCCATCAACATCATACGCATAGACATAAATGTTAGTTGTTGTACTTGCACAACATCGTTGGTAGTTCTAGTAATTAAAGAAGAGGTTGATAATTTATTAAATTCGGTTAAAGAAAATTTATTAACCTTAGAATAAATAGCGTCTCTTAATTTTCTAGCAAAACCAGTTGCCACTTTAGAAGCAAGAAAAGTTGCACAAATTGCACAAACCATAAAGCCTACAGTTGCATATAACATATATCTACCATAACGATATACTTCATCTAAGCTTTGCCCTACAATACCATTATTTACAATATCTGACATCAAATCAGGTAAATACATATCTAACATTGCCTGCCCAAATGTAAATATAACACAGATGATAATCATCCACGTATATGGTTTTAAGTATTTTAAAACTTTTTTCATGTATTCTTCTTCCTTTCTTCGAAATAATCTATTGTTCTTTTCATCAAATGAATCAACGAATTTGTATCTTCCACCCCTAAATACTCTGTGTAATTTTTTAGATTTTCTTGCATTTTTTGTTGCATTATTTTAATATATTCACTTCCTTTAGGTGTTAGTACTAAAAAAATATTTCTTCTATCCTTTGGATCGATCTGTCTTAAAAGCAATCCTTTATTTTCTAATTTAGTAATCACTGGTGTAATAGAAGAAGGAGCAAGCCCTATTTTTTTCCTAAGATGACTTAAAGAAATTTTCCCATTTTCTTGCAAATCTTCCATAATACAAACCATTAATCCGCCACGAGGCATATTAAAATCTGGATATAATGAATTACTTTTTAGTGCAATAAAGATATCCATTAATTCTTTTTCTTGATCATTCATTTTTCACCTCCAAATGACAAATATTTCTGAACACGAATTATTTTAGCACAGAAATATTTATTTGTAAACTCTTTTTGGTGAAAATTAGGTGAAACTTAAGGTTCCGTTCAACTAAGTCAATTATTTTTTATAATAGGAATATAAGTACCCATTTTATTCTTAAATTTTGACTTTAAAATGATTTTAAATCAAAAATTTAAAGCAAATGCTGTAATATTACAAACATCTGCTTTTTTCATTTCTATTTTATATATTAAATTATCTTTCATAATGTGTCCATAAACTTATTATTTTTACTATTTTATCCTCTTCATATACTTGATAAACTGATCTATGTTGTATATTAATCCTTCTTGAATATAACCCCTGTAAGTCTCCTATAAGCTTTTCATAAGGTGGTGGAAATTGAAACGGATTATTTTCAAGAATCTCTACTAATTGTTTTGCCTTTTTATCTAAATGAAAAGCTTTTAAATTTTTTATATCTTTAACAGCCATTTTGGTATACATAATCTTATACATTTACCATTCCACCTTATCAGCTGATATACATTCTTCTTTTGGTGTGTTTTTCCCTTTTATTAATTTGTCTTTCATTTTAGAAGATGATGTTAAATATAACGTCTCGATTAATCCATTATAATCTTCTTCGGATATCACAACAACATTACCATCTTTTGTTGATACATTTACAGGTTCATTATATTTAATAGTTTGTCTTAATAATTCATATATATTTTTTCTAAAATTAGTTATATTGATATTTGTCATTACCTATTACCTCACTTTCTCTATATATTATAACATACGCTATAACGTACGTCAATGAATTTTATAATAATTTTATTATTTACATTATTAAAAGTTACTTTTTCTTTTGAATTTTACTTTTACAACTCACCTTTACAATTATATATGTAAATTAATTATATCTGATTCCAATATTCTATATATATTTTTCCTCTTTAAATAAATTATATGAAATTTTTTACATTATTAATGAATTTGATTCAACTAGTTTTTTACCTAACTATTAGCAAAAAGCAAAAAATACCTTAAGTTTCCTTAAGGTATTGGTTGTATGATATATTATTTTAATAATTTATTGAGTTCTTTTTTAAATTCATTGATATCCTTAAACTGGCGATAAACAGAGGCAAAACGAACATAAGCAATCTCATCAATTCCTTTTAATTTTTCTATTACCATCTCACCAATTTTAGAAGATTCAATTTCTTTTTCTAAAGAATTGTGTAATTCCATTTCAATTTGATCTACCATTTCTTCAATGACTTCCATAGAAACAGGTCGTTTTTCACAAGAGCGTACAATTCCATTGATAATTTTTTGACGATCAAATTGTTGTCTTACTCCATTCTTCTTAATAACAATAATTGGCGTATATTCAATTTTTTCATAAGTAGTAAAACGATATTTGCAATTAAGACATTCTCTTCTTCTACGAATAGAATTTCCCTCTTCAATAGATCTTGAATCTACTACTTTACTTTCTTCACATCCACATTTAATACAGTGCATATACTCTCCTTTAAAATTCATATAATACAGTATTTCCAGTTGCTAAACTTTTTTTTACATCAATTGATCTTTGATTAAGACTTCCTCTAAAAGGTAATTTTTCACTTTTCTGTTCAAGTTCAAATTTTCCATCAATCAAAACATCTACTTTTTGCAATAGTTTTAAAAAACCATTTTCCTCATTTGCTTTTTTTAATAGATCTTCATAGCAAAAACCAGAATAAATCATCACATTTAATTTTTTTCTATCTAGTTTATCGATTAAATTAGCCACTTGATTTGCTTGCATAAAAGGTTCTCCACCACTAATTGTTACACCACTAAGTAATGGATCCTTTTGAATGTCTTGTATAATTTTATCAATACTTACTAATTTTCCACCATTAAAATCATGTGTCTGAGGATTATGGCAGCCCTCACAATGATGAGGGCACCCCTGTGTAAATACTGTATAACGGATTCCTGGACCATCTACGATTGATTCTCTTACAACGCCCGCTATTTTTAAAGTATTTTCAACTAGACTTTCCATTTTTTCCTCCCAAACTATAATGTAGACATTACTACATCATGTTTTACTCTATCTCTTTCTTCTGCTCTTTTACCATCGTTAAAACGATCTAATGTACCTACTAAATAACCTGTGATTCTTCTAATTCTTTCAAAAGGTACATTATTATAGAAGGTATAATTCATATCTACAAAATCACCATCTACTTTTAAAGTTAATTCTGCGATTTCTTTATCCGGAAATTTTTCTCCTAAATATTTTACATAAGCCTCAATTTCCTTTTCATCTAACTTTCCATTTACAACATTTATTTTCATAATAACAACCTCCAATACTTATCAAAAATAGGGAAAAGTCCCTATTTTTGGTACTTACAATTATTTCTTAATCTTCAAAAGATTCTAAACTAGCATCCGAAAGATCATGTTTTACTCTATCTTTTTCTTCTGCTCTTTTACCATCATTAAAACGATCTAATGTTCCTACTAAATAACCTGTAATTCTTCTAATTCTTTCAAATCCTACATTGCTATCTTCATATTCTTTTCTTCCACAATGTGGGCACTCCTCTTTAATAATTCCTGTATATCCACAAACAGGATCTCTATCTACTGGATGATTTACAGAACCATATCCTACTCCAGACTCTTTCATACATCTTACAACCTGCTCGAACGCCTCTAAATTTTTTGTTGGATCTCCATCTAATTCTACATAACTAATATGTCCACCATTTGTTAAAGCATGATATGGTGCTTCTAATTTAATCTTATCATAGGCATTAAT
>CALXBS010000063.1 GCA_944386605.1 uncultured Clostridia bacterium
CATATTTTTCTTCCACTGATTTCTTTTACTACATCTAATTTATATATTTCTACATTTACTTGGTTAGAATAAATACCTTCTACATTATCTATGACACTTCCTAATGGATCGATTGCTCTCCAATTTGTCCAGAACATATTGTTAACAGAGGCTATTAAATTTTTATCATCCGGTGCCTGCATTTTTACTAAAACAAACACAACATTGTTTGGTGTAAGTTCCATTTCTCCACCATCTGCATTATATCTTAAATCTACACAGATTGATTTTACAGTACTTTTATCTACACTATCATCTAGTAATTGCCACTTATCTGGTACTTCGGTTAATTTGCCTGGATTTAATTCAGTTGAGTAATACACTTTTGGTGCATATCCTTTTGACTCCGCATAGCTTGTATCTACTCCTAGAAAACTTCCTTTCCAACCTTCACTAATATCTGTTCCATTTTCATCAAGTATTGTTTCTATATTATCATAAAGGATTAAGTCTTTTATACTATTTGCTCCAGTGGTTACACGTAATTTGTAATCATACTCTCCACCGCTACTCACTTCTGCCGTTCCTTCTACATATCTACCTTGTGTTAAATCAGTTCTTACTTGCTTGATTACTGCTTGCTGTGACGATACTGCATGGGTTATATCTAAAGTATCATAAGCGTAAGCTACTGTTTCTTCAATATCTCCATCTTGATCTATATCACTTGCTAAGTTTTCTACTTTTCCGTTATCCATTCCAGTATAGTGATACATAATTGCAGTTCTATATCCATACTCTTGATTATTCCACATAGTATATATATAATTTTTATATTCTGTTCCATATTCTAATATACTATCATATGGTACTCCTACTTTTAATTTTATACAAAACGCCCTATCATCAAATTCATTAACTAAATAATAACTCCAATCTATTTCATTAAGATTATAAATGATACTTATTTTTGTTCTTCCACTATCTTGATAATTATAATCTATTTCTACTTCTGTATGTTCTTTTATATAATTTTCAAAATCTTCTCTCTTTTCAAAAATTTTTCCATCTTTTAATTTTAAATTCTGATAATAAGTTACAGAATTTAAAGTTCCTGTACCATCACCATTACCTAATGTTATACTTTCTAAAATTTCTCTTTCGCTACTTAATAAATACATACCTTCAGGCAATATATCATATACCTTAATTATAAAATCCTTATCTACTTTATAATTCATGATATACAATTCTGTTGTACATGTATATGTTGCTTCATACCTTTCCTCTTTTACATTATTTTGTAAAGAATTCAAACTACTCTTTTGTATATGCATTTGTAAACTTCCAGCCAAAATATTGTGTGTTGCAAAATCTCTTTGCATATAAGTCCCATATGTCGCTTGATCATATTCTGCTACTTTTAGTTGAGTAGATTCTGTCGTATAACTATCTAATGTTGGTTCGTTTACTAATGTTTTATTTCCATTCTCATCTTTATGATACACTTGTAAATAATTAAAATTATATACTTTTCCATTAGCTACACAATCCTGTGTATGTATATTAGTATATACATATATAGTATTAGCATTATTATACAAAGTTTTATCTAAATCTTTTATTACTACTTTGATTCCTACTATATCATTACTTTCAAACTCTATATAATCATTTACTAAATGACCGTTCACCCCCTTCTAATACTACTGATTTTACTTCTCCAGTTATTCCAGTTTTATATGTTACATATTCAGTTGTATTTTTATATCTTACCTGTAATTCCCATTCATATCCTATTAATGGATCTCCTGCTTTTCCACTATATTTGTTATATGTATATAATACTGGTATAATTATCCTAGAAAAATGATATTCATTATCTTCTAATTTTGTTACTTCTCCACTTTCTCTTGTAATATATAACAAATCATCTCCTATTTCTACATCCATTTTACTATTTGTATAAAATGCAGTTGTATTAAAAGTCCATCTAGCTTCTGAACCTAAATTAGATTTAATTTGATTAACATAGAAGTAAAATCTAGGAGTGTTAGCTTTTTTTTCTATATCATATAAGTTCCCAGTATATTCAAAATCAAAATCCACTAAACTTACTGTAGCTGTTGCTTCGGCAAGTTTCTGCATTTCTTCTTCATCTTCATATCTTCCCCATAATTCTGCTGTATTTGTTATACTATCTCCTTCTTGATATTTATCTTTTGGATATCCTATATAATAAGCAGTATTAATATTAGAAACAATTCCATTATCATATAAATAATAATATGTATTATCTTCTCGTGCTTCTATCTTATTTAAATCATCATCATACAATACACATCCTTCTGGCAATGTTTCTTTTATACACTCAACGGCATCTGATCTGTATATAAGTTCAGTAGTATTAGAATATGCTTGTATTATTCCACTGTCAGGTCTCACTCTAAAATTATATCTTACCCAATAATAATTATCTAATATATCTTCTATTGGTGTATAATCTATTTTTGGAGCCACTAATGCATTATTTAGTAAAGTATAACTTCTTTTTGTACTTGTATAATGAAAATTACAAATATTAGATTCCATTGCTATAATCTCATCTAACTCTATATTTTCTTTTATTTTCGCCTGAAATTCTAAATCTGTTTTAATTTTTAATCTTGGTAATAAATTATATACAATCTGTATAGTTCCTTCAAAATGCTCATTTTCTGCTATGATCATATTATTAGTAAATGTATACATGTTATTTTCTTCATCATATATATAACTCCAATCATATTGCTTAGTACTACTATCTACTTTATCTGCTGCAATAATTACATTATCTCTTAACCATGAACTAGATAATGAGTTATTCCTATACCATTCACTAAAACTATCTTTTCCTATTCCTGGTATTTCTACTACAATTTCTCCAGGCTGATATGCTTTTCCTGTTGTACATGCATAATTGATTTGCACGGTTAGTTGTCTTGTTTCACTACTACTAGTTGCATTCCATGTAAAGTCTGTAATTGCTTGATTTGGTGTATCACTACTTCTGTCATACATAACTAGTTGTATATTCCAGTTATTATCCGTTACTTCTATTGCATTCTTTTTTGTGAGTGATCCTATAGTAATGGTAGACATGGTTGTAATCAAAAATAACCACAAAAATATCGTAAATATAGATACTTTTCTTTTACGTTTTTTCTTATTTTCTTTTAGCTTTTCTGTACTTTTTTCTTGCTTTTGCATGCTTTCTTCTCCTTTCCTTCTTCTTTAGTTTTTGCATTTTTATGTTATTTATTCTTTTTTGTATCATTAGACTACAACATAGTTTTTTAGGTGTTTTTAAAACTATGTTGTGTGTGTGTGTGTGTGTGTGTAGTCCAATCATACTTTCAAAGTTTTTTGTTAACATAAATTTTTATTTTTTTCTGCAATATTTCTATTACAACCGCATACTACCATTTTCATTTTTCTTTTGCAATGTCTTTTTGGCAAAAAAATACCATGAATACTACCTATATTCATGATATTTTAATTTATATTCTTATTTTTTTATTTTAGTTATTATTTTCTTTTCTGTCTATTTTTTCTTATTGCAAAAATTACTATTATTATTCCAATAACTGCAATTACTGCTATTCCTGCATACACCCATACTTGTATATCCGATGTATCCACATCTACTATTTTTTGGATTTCTTTAAATTTCGCTATAAAAGTCACATCTTTTGTTGGTACATAAGTACTTGGATCTACTTCGATTTCTTCTCCATCTTCTACAATTACCCATTTATCAAATTCATATCCTTCTTCTGGTACAGGCGTTGGAATATTTTGTGGTGTTTCTCCATCTTTTACATATTCTTCTGTTTCTCCTTCTAATTTTCCTCCTTCATCTGCTTCGTAAGTTACTTTATGTTCAACTTCTTCTCCAATTGTCACATCTGCTAAATAAGTATCTGCTACAAATAGCATATTATCTATGTAATCGGCTTCTCCTGTTCCTGTACTCTCTTCTATTGGTGCTTGCATTTTATCAGAATATACATTTAAAACACCGGATTTAACAGAAGATACAATTTTTGTATTAGATGAAATTTCAGCATTTCTTACATCATAGTCATCTGAAAATCTTACTGGATATGCTTCATTTGTTATTTTATTTCCTTCTTCATCTACTTCACAAATGCTATATTGTTTTGTTTCTTCATAATTTTCTATGTTAATTTGTATGCTTCCTTTTCCATCTATTACTTCTAATTTTTCTACTCTAGAAAGTATATCATTTTCAAATAATCCTACATAATATATTCCATCTGTTCCATTTTTATGAACAGTAATATTTCTTTCTTCTGTATGATAAAATCCTAAATTTGGCGATTTTATTTGTGCAAAAATAGACCAATAAGCGTCAGGACTAAATTCTAATAAACTAATTCCTGATACTGCAAAATCTAAAGGATATGAGTCCATATGCCAAATGCTATACTTACTAATATCTATTAATTTCTCTATACTACTCGTTTTATTATAATCTTTATAATATACATAAATTGGTTCACTTTGATATGAAAAATCAGAAATATTAGATTTCCAATAAATTGTATTATTTTCTTTTACATAGATATATTTTAAATTTGTAAATTCTTTAAATAAATTAACTACATCTATAGAGATTCCAAGCTTATTTACTTTACTAGACACTCTATCTACTATTTTCCAATCAGATCTACTTTCATATTCTGATGAAAGTACAAAATCATCTGCTAATTGATGGATATAAATTGTCTCATATCCTAACATAATACTTGTATTTTTTAATAAAATTTCTGCTTTTCCTGTATCTTTATCTATCCATTTAATTTGTTCTGTTGTATAAGTATTGTAATCTATACCTTCAACGTCTTTCTCTGAAATACCTTTTAAAACAATATTATACTCATTATATTCTCCTGTTTGTGTAATTCCATAAAGATCAAAATATTCATAATAAGGAATTAATTCATCATTTTTTTCTAGAAATGGAATATACATAAAATAATCATGAATATCTATTCCTAAGAGTCTCTCACTTACAGGATAGTCAAAAATAATTTGAATTTGATGATGTTCTTGATCAATTATTTTATCAAAATCTTCTACATAATAACCAATATTTAAACCTTGTGAAAAAGATATATCTATATGACTATTTATAACTGTTTCCATCTCTTCATCCGTCATATTTTCCATTTTTATATTAATAATAGTTCCTTTTTTAGCTTTTTCGTTAAAATAATATTCATTACTTTCAGTTAAATTTTTAAAATAATATCCACTATTAAATGTCTTTAATAACGTATCTTGCTCATAAATATCATATGATCTGCTTATTACAATTGATTTTACTTGACTGGTTCTAATTCCGATATATTTTTCTACATTATCTTCATTGCTTATATTTACTAATTCAGAACAACCAACTATCTCATCAAAATAAAAAAGATTTCCAAGATCTTGATTGCTAAGAAGAATCTTTGGAGAAATTTCAGTTTCATTTTGAATACTAACTTCTAATTTTTCTCCTCTTGCTTCAAAAATGTACTCAGACTGTAATTCTTCTACTTTTACTTCTTTATAATATGCAAATTTACTATTTTGAATTTCACTTTGTAATAAATTTCCATTTTCATAATAATCAAAATACGCCATCAATAAAATAAAATTTTCAGTTGGTACTTCTTTTAATTCATAAGTATACACTTTATTTTCTTTTTGAATAAATTGTGGAAATATATTTTTATAAGACTCTGTATATCCGCCTATAAAATAATTACTTTCAATTTCCAAAGCATATGCTTCTAAAATTTCATCATCAATTTGACTCATATCTAATTTTATGGTTACTTTATCTATTGAATTTTCTATTGCATTTTGATTTCGTATACTACCTATTGTAATCACT
>CALXBS010000064.1 GCA_944386605.1 uncultured Clostridia bacterium
TAATACTTACTTTTTCATCTGGTACCGTAAAGGTATTGGTAATCACATTTCCAACAATTCCTTTGGTATAGAATTCTAAATCTTCTTTCTCATCTACACTATATGTAATTTCATTTCCTAAACTATCGTATTTTGGTAAATTTGTAAAGGTATGTTTCCATCCTTCAGCTTCTGTTACAACTTGTTCAGCTACTATTGCTTCTCCGTTTTTTACTTGTAATGTCACACTTGTTGGACGTTTTCTAGCTTCATTACTATTATCATTCCATTTTTTCTCTGCTGTTACTTCTACAGTTTCATTTGGTACTTCAAATTTATTTGTTACGGTATATCCTTCTATTTTTTCTTTTACATAGAATTTACTTCCCGTATCTTTTTCATCGATTGTATAAGTAATTTCATTTCCTAAACTATCATACTTTGGTAATTCAAATGTATATTTCCAATCATTTTCCTTACTTACTTCTTGTTCTGTTACTACTTGATCTCCATTTTTTACTTGTAATGTAATGCTATCTGGACGTTTTCCTGCTTCATTTTCATTATCATTCCAAGCCTTTACTCCAGTAATTTGTATTTTATCATCTGGTACTGTAAAGGTATTCGTGATCACATATCCTACAATAGATTTGGTATAAAATGCTAAATCTTCTTTCTCATCTACCGTATAGACAATTTCATCTCCGTTATCTTCATATTTTGCTAAATCTGTGAAGGTTACTTTCCAGCTATTTGCAGCATTTGCCTCTTTTTCTTCTAATACGACTCCGCCTTTTTTTAACTGAATGGTTACTTTGTCTGGTCTTCTAGTTGTTCCTTCATCTCCTACCCATTGTTTAGTCACTTCTACTTCTGTCTTATCCACTCTATTGGTAATATCATTTCCTGTTACATCTCCATGATATCCTGTTACTGCCTCTTCTTCTATCGTATATACAAATTCATCTCCTGCATTATTTCTATATACAGGTACATTTTCAAATGTATAAGTCCAATCATTACCAGTTACTTCTTGTCTTGCATATTCTGCTCCATCTTGCATTAATTTTACTACAATACTTGCTGGTCTTAATCCTAATGCATTTTCATCATCTTCCCAAATCTTAGTTCCGCTGATATTTTTCGTAATACTTGTTTTATCAATTTCTACATTGACTTGGTTAGAATAAATTCCTTCTACATTATCAATAATGATTCCAGATGGATCAATTGCATTCCAATTGGTTGAGAACATATTATTTGCAGATACCATTAATGACTCATCATCTGGCGCTTGCATTTTAATTAATACAAATACAACATCATTTGCTGGAAGCTCTATTTCTCCACCATCTGCATCATATCTTAAATCAATACAAATAGATTTAATTGTACTTTTATCTACACTATCTTCTAGCAAAGTCCATTTATCTGGTACTTCGGTTAATTTTCCAGGATTTAATTCTGTTGAATAGTATATCTTTGGGGCATATCCTTTTGATTCTGCATAACTTGTATCTACTCCTAAGAAAGTTCCTTTCCATCCAGTACTTGTTACACTTCCTTGGTCATCTAATATTGTTTCAATATTATCATACAAAATTAAATTTTTTAATTTATTAGCACCTGTGGTTACACGTAACTTATATTCATACTTGCCACCAGCGCTAACTGCTTCTGTTCCTTCAAAATATTGTCCTTGTGTTAAGTCTGTTTTTACTTGTTTGATAACAGCTTGTTGTGAAGCTACTGCAGATGTGATTCCTAAGTTTGCTTTTGCTCTTTCTAGGTACTCGGTTGTATTTCCATCTTGGTCAATATCTTGTGCTAATGCATCATCTACACCATTATCTTGATATTTTGTTCCTGAAGCATAAGGAAATACTGTATTTCCCCACATTGTATATATATAGTTATCATAAGATGTACCATATTCCAAAACGCTATCATGTGAAACACTGACTTGTAGCGTATTGGTAATATATGCAATCCCTCCATGAGTTAGATAATAACTAAAATCAATTCCATTTAAATCATACTTGATACTAATTTTTGTTCTTCCGCTACCTTGATAATCATAATCAATATCAACAGTTGTATGATCTTTAATATAATTAATAACTTGTTCCTCTGAATCAAATGTAGTTCCGTCTTTTAGAGTTAAATATTTAAATACATCAAAAGTAGTACTTCCACTACTGTTCTTTAAAGAAGTTGCCTCTAAAATTTCACTTTCTGTACTTTCTAAATTCATACCTGTTGGTAAAATATCATATACATAGATTGAAAAATCTTGTGTAGAATCAATATTCCAATGTGTTATGTTTAAATCAGTATGAAGTGATAAATCGGATACATATTTTTTATTTGCTGCCTGATTAACTGGATTAGAAAAGCTCTTTGTATTTCCTAATGAGAAACTTCCAGAAGATATTGGAGATATTCCATAACTTCTTTGCAAATAAGTTCCATAAGTTGCCATATCATATGCAGCGATATCTACCTTAGAAGATACTGTACTATAACTATCTTCATCTACTACATTTGCAAGTGTTCTTGTTCCATCTTCATCTTTTGTATAAACTTGCAAATTAGAGAAGTTGTAAATATTTCCACTTGCGACATCATCTGTATGTACAATAATATTAACCCCTAATGCTCCAGTTCCCATACCGAAGCCACTAGCTTTACAGTATACAGACGTATCTACATCTTTTAAAACTACTTTTACTGCAACTACATCATCTCGATCAAATGTAATTACTTCTTCATATCGAGCCGTAGTGTCTCCAGGCAACGTAGCACTACTTGTTCCTGTTATACCTGTTTTATATGTAACAAAATCTTGTGTTCCAGCATAACGAACCTGTACTTCATAAGTATAACCACTTAATACATCACCCACTGAAGCAGTATATTTATTATACTCAGAAAATTGTGGTACACCTGCTTTTATAAAATGATATTCATCATCCTCTAATTTTGTAATGTCACCATTTTCACGTTGAATAAGCAACAAATCATCACTTACTTCAACATCCATGATACTATCTACATACATAGCATTAAAGTATGTACGGAAATGGGTTTCTCCTCCTCCATTTTTAATATCATTTACATAGATATTCATGTTAGAGTATCCGCCCCATTTATTGATAGAATATAAATTACCAGTATACTCAAAATCAAATTCTTTTAAAGTCAATGTTTTTGTACTTTCTGAGATTTTTTCCATGTTTTCTTGATCTTCATATCTTGCCCAAAGCTCTGCTGTACTTGTAATTTCTTGTCCTTCTGTATAACTACTCTTTGGATATCCTATGTAATAAGTTCCATGATAATAAGTCATCCAAGAAACATAATAATATCCACCATATAAATAAGCATAAGTTGTTTCATCTTCTGTTGGTTCTACTTTACGAAAATATTCATCATAAACAACACAGCCTTCTGGAAAACTTTCTTTTATACATTCCTCACCAGCTCTATCACTCCAAATACCAACAATTGCTCTTGTATCATCTCCAAATGGATAAAGGACACCTCCACTTGGCAAATTTGTTCCAAAATATTGCTCTACCCAATAATAATCATCTACATTAATATCAGTTATTTTCGTAAAATCTGCTTTTGGTGCTACTGAACTATTAAAAGTAAAGGTTGGAACTTTTCTAGTAGATGTATAGTGAAAGCTACAAACCCTTGATTCCATTGCTATAATTTCGTCCGCTTCTATATTTTCTTTTATTTTTGCTTGAAATTCTAAATCTGTTTTTTCTTTTAGTCTAGGTAATAAATTATATGTAATTTGAATAGATCCTTCAAAATGCTCATTTAAAGAAACGGTATAATTATTTACAAAAGTATATGTATTGGTTACACTATCATAACTATAGCTCCAATCATATCTTTTTTCTGTATCTGTAGTTTTATCAGCAGCCAATACTACATTATTTTCTAACCATTTTTCATAAGTTTCATTCTCATAATCCTCATAATAAAAACTACCAGGTGAACGCCAAAACTCACTAAAATTATCTTTGCTAATACCAGGAATCGTAATCTCAATTTCTCCTGGTTGATATTCTTTTCCTGTTGTACAAGCATAATTAATTTGCATTACAAGTTGTTTTGATTCACTTGAATCGACTGCATTCCACGTAAACTCTGTAATTGCATCTGTTGATCCATCACTTCTATCATACATGACTAGATCAATATTCCAATTATTATCCGTTACTTCTATAGCATTTTTGTGTGTCAATGATCCAATTGTAATCGTTGACATCGTTGCAATCAAAAATAGCCATAAAAATATGGTGAATATGGATACTTTTCTTTTATGTTTCTTTTTAGGAATCTTTTTTTCCTTTTGCTTCTCCATATATCAAATCTCCTTTCTTTCAAGTTTTAGTTTTTGCACTTTTGTATGATTTATTCCCTTTTAAGCAAAATTGTACTACATTTTCCCATTTTTTAAAACTATGTTGTGTGTGTGTGTGTGTGTAGTCCAATCATGCTTGCAGAAGAAATAATTAACATAAAACCGAATTTTTGTAACATTTAAATTACATCTATAGGCTATCATTTATGAATATTTTTTTCAATATTCTTTTAGCAAAAAATCATGGATCATACGACCCATGACAAAAAATTCTTTTATTTTTTCCTATTTTTCTTTTGGTTATTTTTAGTCATAACAAATATGCCAATTCCACAAATTGCAACAAAAGCTACTACAACATATACCCAAACTGGTATATCCGATGTATCTACTGGTGGCTCATATATGCAAGTATTTACAACTGTATTTCCTTCGACATATTTTTCATAATAACGATCTGTTTCTTTTTCATCTACGGTATACTCTATTTCATTACCCAATTCATCATATTTTGGTAATTTAAATGTATAACTCCATAAATCAGATTCAGTTACTTTTTGTTCCGCTACTACTTCATCACCAACTAAAACTTGCAATACAACACTATTTGGTCGTTTACCATATTCATCATTATTATCTTCCCATTTTTTTACTGCTTTTATTAATACTTGTTCATTTGGTACTATAAATTTATTGACAACTTTTTGATTGAACATATCTGTATTTTCAACGATTTCTTTTTCATAGAATATACCATCTATTCTTTCAGATAAAGTATAATTAATCTCATGACCTAAACTATCATATTTTGCTAAATCAAATGAGTAACTCCAATTACAAGCTTCATTTACAACTTGCTCTGCTACTATATTTTCTCCATTTTTGATTTGCAATATCACACTTTCTGGACGTTTTCCTGCTAAATTATCATTATCATTCCATTCTTTTGTTCCTACTATTGTAATTCTTTCTTCTGGTACTACAAACTTATTGGTAATGACATTTCCTACTATATTTTTAATGTAAAATTCACTTTCAAATGTTTCATCTACAGTGTAACTAAT
>CALXBS010000065.1 GCA_944386605.1 uncultured Clostridia bacterium
CATAAGTTTCTGTAATATTGATATCATATCGTAAATCTTCTATTATATCTATTTTATCTTCTTCCAAAATAGAATCATCATTTAAAATATTTGCAACGTCTATTTTTAATGTAATGGTAGTATCATATTCTAGAAAATTAGTTTTAAAAATAGATCCTATCATAATCGTACTCATCACCACAATGAGCAATAGCCATAAAAATATTGTGATAATAGATGTATTTCTCTTCTTTTCGCTTTTTTCTATACTTGCCATAATCTTCCCCTTTCTTTTTTATTATCTTTTTAAAACTATGTTGTGTGTGTGTGTGTGTGTGTGTAGTATAATCACACTTTCAAAATTTTTACTTAACATAATTAAAAGTGTTTTTTCATAATATTTCTATTACACTCGCATACTACCATTCTTGTTTTATTTTCGCAATATTTTTAAGCAAAAAAATCATGGACTATTTTCTTTATAATCCATGATTTCTTTTATTTTTCATTTTTAATTTTGTTTTCAATCTATTTTTCTTTAGTTTTTTGATTTAGTCTTCTTGTTTTTTATTCTTTTTTCTGATAACAATAAATACAATGATTCCAATTACCAAAATACTACTCATTCCAATAACGCCATATTTCCATACTGCAATATCTGATGTATCTGCACTTTCTTTTAATGTATTAATAATTCTTATATAATTTTGATTTTCTTCTACTCTTGTTTCATATCCATTAACTGTTTCTTCTTTTATAGTGTACTGAATTGGATTTCCTTCTTCATCATTTTTAGCTAGGTCTTTTATGATATATTTCCAATCGTCTTTGGCAGTTATAGTTATTCTTTCCATTTCGATTCCATTACCATAAATAATTAATTCCACTTCGTCCGGTCTAGTATTTTTTTCATTATTATGATCTTCCCAGTCGATTTGTATACTTAGATCAAATCTTTCTGTTTCGTAATTTTTGACAATGTTAACAACTCCTTGGTAAATATTTTTTTGATTCATTTGGTTATTTACATAACTATCTTCTCCTAAGCCCACTGTTTCACCTTTTTCTGCTATTCCTCCAGATGCGCCAATCATTCCTGATCTTACAGAAGATACAATATTTGGATTACTTACTACTTCAAATGTATTTCCAAGCTTTAAGTGATTCATATCTACTTCATGTGTGTCAAATTGAAATTGTTCATCTTCTATTTTATTTCCATTGCAATCTGTCATATAAATATAATATGTGTCTTGTTCTTCTTTCATATCAAAGACTACATTTCCACTTAGATTTTTAAGTACAATTTCTTTTACTTCCTCTGCTTGTGTACTTGTTTTATCTTTAAATACTCCCACATAATAGTTATTCTCTTTTGGTATTCCATTTACTTTTAGAGAAACAGAAATGGTTTGAATATCTTCTGATGAAAATAACAAACATGGAGAACTAATTCTATAGGAATCAAAAATCATTGGGTCTTCTCGCGCAACAAATAACTCTGTTGAATAAGTAGATGTAGAATTAAAAAATTCTAAGAAATCTAAACTTGCAAGAGACCCCATATCCCAAAATATACTGACAATATCTGCTTTTATATCTCCTGGATATAACTCTACTTCTTCTGATAAATTATCTACATTTTGATAAGTTAAATAAAAAGACTTCTCTTCATTTTTTGGAATATCACATATTTTTAACCAATAAATCGTATTAGAACTTTTTACATAATAATAATGATCACCAGCAAGAACATTTAATATTCTTTTTATAAGCTCCATCATTATTTTATTAATTTCTTCTTGATCCATTTCATCATCGGATATATTTCCAAACTCTTCTTCTAATTCTTTTATAATCGATTCTAATTTACCTACAATATCATTTCCAATTTCTACAGGTATTTCTAAATCAAAACCTAAGTATTCTTCTAATGAATACATTTCACCAGATATTTCATCCCATATTTGCCAGTTTTCATCTCCTATATACTCTGATGACAATGAAAATCCTTCATTTAAAGTATAAGTAAATAGCTGAATTCCATTGAAATCTCCATAACCTATACTCGTCCTTTGCAAAGGCAAAGCTTTACTAGTAGATGTATAGGATATTTTGCTTTCTATTATTCCATCTTCTTGATCTAACCATTTTGCTTCATTTTTAATATAGGTATCTATATAGGTATAATTATTTGTAAGATAAAAAACATTACTACCCATTTGTATTTCTTGATAATATTTTGGTTTTCCATTTTCCTCAAACGCACTAAAAGTATTGTAACCGTTTGCAACACGCTCATCAATAACACTTCTCATGATAAATACATTATAGCCATCCTCTAATGCTATAGATGGTAATGCTTTTAAATTATCTGGGAAACGATAAATATAATAACCATCTTCATATCCAGTATACTCTAAAAATATCTCTCTATAACCCTCACCATATTCAACCAAATAATACGTTGCTTGTGCTAATTCTTTTATTTTTTCATCTGGAATAAGAGCACTAGATTCTGCTTTTACTCGAAATTCTATTGTACTTAATAAATAAAATTCATCTGTATAATTTATTTCTGTATTGTCTACAACAAAAAGATTGATTGGATCTGTATTCGTTCTTTTTTCAAGTTCACCTATAAAGTAATCTTCATCATCATTACCATCATAGTCTACTACCTCTCCTTCATTATCTTTAATTACTTGATAATAATCCTCTAAATAAACGACTTCTCTATTAAATCTATAATTTCCACTAGGAACATTCTCAAAAACAAACAAAACATTTCCTTCTTGATCTACTCCATCATACTTACCAGTAATCTTAATTCTATCCCTAGGGATTCCTAAAATAGACGGTTCTTCTAAGTAAACCTGATTATTTTGATAAATCTGATCTAAAGGAATACCTTCACCACCAAAAAATTCTGGCTTTATTTTTACAGTAACTGTATTTTGATGATCATTTATATAATGGTATTCCCATGTATTTCTTCCTACATACGTTGAATAATGACGTGATTCAGGATATATATAACCGTAGCTTACAGAAGGAGTAGTACTAGGCATTGTTTTTTCTTCACCAAATTCTGTAATTTCACCCGTATACCCTACTACTTTATCTATTTTAAATCCATAAACATTATCTGAATAAATCGTCTCCACCTCTACCACTTTCTCTTCTTTTACTACATAAGTATATATATAAAAGTCTGTACTTGGTATAATAATGGTTTCACCCGCTAACTCATCATTATAATAACGGTTTAAACAATACATTGTTCCATCTTTTTCATAGTATATTTCTAAATAGTTGGTATCTAAAAATTCCTCTAGATTTAAAGAAGTTTCTTCGTTAAAAGTAACTTTTACTCCTGTTAAATTTTCATCTATTTCATATTCATATGCATTTTGTTTATAAATTCCAGTAATAACAACAATAGACATAACAATAACTAATAACAACCATAAAAAAATCGTAAATATCGATACTTTTCTTTTGGGCTTTTTCTTTTCTTCCTTAGTTTCTTCCATTTTCTTTCCCCCTTTTTCAAAAAATATTTTTAAGACATGTTGTGTGTGTGTGTGTGTGTGTGTGTAGTATAATCGCACTTTCAAAGTTTTTACTTAACATAATTAAAAGCACTTTTTTATAATATTTCTATTACACACGCATATTACCATTCTTGTTTTATTTTCGCAATATTTGACAAAAAAATCATGGACTTTATTTCATCCATGATCTTTTATCTATCTTTATTTATTTTTTCAAACTTTTCTTTTGTCTATTTTTTACAACAAATACTCCACTAATTCCAACAATAGCTACAACTAAAATAACTACATATACCCAAACGGATATATCGGATGTATCTACTGGTGGTACGTAAATGCAAGTATTTACAACTGTATTTCCTTCAATATGTTTTTCATAATATCGATCCGTTTCTTTTTCATCTACGGTATATACAATTTCATTACCCAATTCATCATATTTTGGTAATTTAAATGTATAACTCCATGAATCTGATTCTGTTACTTTTTGTTCTGCTACAACTTCACCATCAACCAAAACTTGTAATACAACACTATTTGGTCGTTTGCCATATTCATCATTATTATCTTCCCATTTTTTTACTGTTTTTACCAGCACTTGTTCATTTGGTACTACAAATTTATTCACAACTTTTTGATGGAACATATCTGTATTTTCTACAACTTCTTTCTCATAGAAAATACTATCTATTCTTTCTGATAAAGTATAATTGATTTCATTACCTAAACTATCATATTTTGCAAGTTCAAATTCATAACTCCAATTGCAAGCCTCATTTACTACTTGTTCTGCTACAACATTTTCTCCATTTTTGATTTGTAATATCACACTTTCTGGTCTTTTTCCTGCTAAATTATCATTATCATTCCACTCTTTGGTTCCTACTATTGTAATTCTATCTTCTGGTACTACAAATTTATTGGTAATGACATTTCCTACTATATTTTTGATATAAAACTCACTTTCAAATATCTCATCTACAGTGTAATTTATTTCATTACCTAAGTTATCGTATTTTGGTAATTCAAAAGTGTGCTCCCAATTATCTATTTCACTTACTTCATATTCTGCTACAACTAGATCTCCATTTTTTACTTGTAATAGTACACTACTTGGACGTTTTCCAGCTTCATCATGATTATCATCCCAACTCTTTTGTACTTTTAATTCAATTTTTTCATCTGGTACTACAAATTTATTTATCACTACATTTTCTTCTACTCCTATTTTTTCATAGAATTTATTTCCTATTTCTCTTTCATCTATGCTATATTCTACTTCATTTCCATATTCATCATATTTTGGTACTGTAAACTCATATCTCCATAAATTATTTTCATTTACTTCTGCTTCTGTTACTACCGCTCCATTTGCTTTTACTTGCAATATTACACTTGTTGGTCTCTTTCCTGCTTCGTTTTCATTATCTTGCCATTCTTTTTGTCCTACTATTTTTATGGTATCATC
>CALXBS010000066.1 GCA_944386605.1 uncultured Clostridia bacterium
TATCATATTTTGCTAAATCAAATGAGTAAGTCCAATTTGTTTTTTCACTTACTTCTGCTTCTGCTACCACAGTTTCTCCATTTTTAATTTGTAATATTACACTTAATGGTCTTTTTCCAGCTAAGTCATCATTATCATTCCATTCTTTTGTTCCTACTATTGTAATTCTATCTTCTGGTACCACAAATTTATTGGTGATGACATTTCCTACAATATTTTTAATGTAAAATTCACTTTCAAATGTTTCATCTACTGTGTAACTAATTTCATTTCCTAAGTTATCATACTTTGGTAATTCAAAGGTGTATTCCCAATTTGTGGTCTCACTTATTTCATATTCTGCTACAACACTTTCTCCATTTTTTACTTGTAAAGTTATACTACTTGGTCGTTTTCCTGCCAAATTCTCGTTATCATCCCAACTCTTTTGTACTTTGATTTGTACTTTTTCATCTGGTACTACAAATTTATTGATCACTACATTTTCTTCTACTCCTACTTTTTCATAGAATTTATTTCCTATTTCTCTTTCATCTATACTATACTCTACTTCATTTCCATATTCATCATATTTTGGTACTGTAAATTCATATCTCCATAAATTATTTTCATTTACTTCTGCTTCTGTTACTACTACTCCATTTGCTTTTACTTGCAATATTACACTTGTTGGTCTCTTTCCTGCTTCATTTTCATTATCTTGCCATTCTTTTTGTCCTACTATTTTTATAGTATCATCGGGTACTCTAAATGTATTTGTGATGATATTTCCTACGATTCCTTTCGTATAGAATTCAAAACTTTCTTTTTCATCTACACTATATACAATTTCATTTCCTAAACTGTCGTATTTTGGTAAGTTTGTAAAGGTGTGTTTCCAATTTTCTTTTTCTGTTACTACTTGTTCTTGTACGATTTTTTCTCCTTCTTTTACTTGTAATGTAACACTACTTGGTCTTTTTTGTGCCTCATTTTCATTGTCATTCCATTTCTTTTCTGCTGTTACTTCTACAGTTTCATTTGGTACTTCAAATTTATTCGTTACAGTATTTCCCTCTACTTTTTCTTTTACATAGAATTTACTTCCACTATCTTTTTCATCGATTGTGTAACTGATTTCATTTCCTAAACTATCATACTTTGGTAACTCAAATGTATATTGCCAATTTGTACTTTCACTTACTTCTTGTTCTGCTACTACAGTTTCTCCATTTTTTACTTGTAACGTAATACTACTTGGACGTTTTCCTGCTGCGTTTCCATTATCATTCCAACTCTTTATTCCTGTAATCTGTATTTTATCATCTGGTACTGTAAATGTATTTGTT
Organism: uncultured Clostridia bacterium; assembly: GCA_944386605.1. Classification (GTDB taxonomy): domain Bacteria; phylum Bacillota; class Clostridia; order TANB77; family CAG-465; genus CAG-465. The sequence goes on from CALXBS010000066.1 coordinate 1,329, forward strand.
ATCACATTTCCTACTACTGCTTTGGTATAGAATTCTAAATCTTCTTTCTCATCTACTGTATATACTATTTCATCTCCATTATCATCATACTTATCTAAATTGATAAATGTTACTTTCCAATTATTTGTTTCATTTGCTTCTTTTTCTTCTAGTAACACTCCACCCTTTTTCAACTGGATTGTTACTTTTTCTGGTCTTCTACTACTTCCTTCATCTCCTACCCATTTCTTTTCTACTTCTATTTCTGTTTTATCTACTTTATTTGTGATATCATTTCCACTTATCTCTTTTATATAATCTGTTACTGCTTCTTCTTCAATCGTATATACAAATTCATTTCCTGCATTATCTCTATATACTGGTACATTCTCAAAGGTATAGTTCCAATTATCTGCTTCTGTTACTTCTTTTCTTGCATATTCTGTTCCATCTTGCATTAATTTTACTACAATACTTGCTGGTCTTAATCCTAATTCATTTTCATTATCTTCCCATATCTTTCTTCCACTGATTTCTTTTACTACATCTAATTTATATATTTCTACATTTACTTGATTTGAATAGATTCCTTCTACATTATCGATGACACTTCCTAATGGATCAATTGCTCTCCAATTTGTCCAGAACATATTATTGGCTGATGTCATAAGTGTTTTATCGTTTGGTGCTTGCATTTTTACTAGCACAAATACAACATTATTTGGGGTAAGTTCCATTTCTCCTCCATCTGCATTATATCTTAAATCTACACAAATTGATTTTACGGTACTCTTATCTACACTATCATCTAGCAATTGCCATTTATCTGGTACTTCTGTTAACTTTCCTGGAGTTAGTTCTGTTGAATAATATACTTTTGGTGCATACCCTTTCGACTCTGCATAACTGGTATCTACTCCTAAAAAGCTACCCTTCCAACCTTCGCTTACATCTGTTCCAGAGTCATCCGTAATTGTTTCTATATTATCATAAAGAATTAAATCTTTAATACTATTTGCTCCTGTGGTTACACGTAATTTATAATCATATTCTCCACCTGTGCTTACTTCGGCGGTTCCTTCTACAAAAGCACCTCTTGTTAGATCAGTTCTTACTTGCTTGATAACTGCTTGTTGTGACGATACTGCATGCGTTATATTTAAAGTATTTAATTGATATGCAAGCTTTTCTGTTGTATCTCCATCTTGATCGATATCACTTGCTAAACTATCATATTTTCCATCATCCGTTGTAGAGTTTCCTATGTTATAAGAGCCTGGTGTATATTGGTATTCTTGATTATTCCACATATTATATAAATAATTTTTATATATTGTTCCATATTCTAATATACTATCATATGGTATTTCCACATTTAGCATAGTATTAAATATTCCATCATAATAATAATTTGAAGTCGTTAAGTAATAATCCCAATTTAATTCATTCAAATTATAAATAATGTTTATTTTTGTTCTTCCACTTCCTTTATAATCATAGTCTATATTGATCGTCATATTACTTTTTATATGATTATTTAATTCCTCTTGCGTATTAAAAGTAGTTCCATCTTTTAATTTAACATATTTATAGTTTAAATTTACTTTCAAACTATTTCTTATTTCTTCTTCTGTACTAACTAAATTCATTCCTTCTGGTAATATATCATATGATTTTATAATAAAATCCTTATTTTCATCTACATCATAGTATCTTAAATCAAATGTTACTATATTTTGATATGTAATATCATATTTCTCTTCAGTCGCAACATTAACATTTGATATCACTTTCTTTAAAGCACCTAATTCAAGTTTTCCATCATCTAATAAATATCTAACATATCCTCTTTGCAGATATTTTCCATATGTTTCTTGATCATATTTTGCTATTTCTAACTGTGTCATTTCTGTTGCATAATTATCTATAGTTACTTCATTTGCAACTATCTTATCACCATTTTCAGCTTTATGATATACTTGTAAATAGTCAAAATTATATAGATATCCGCCTGCTATACAATCAGTCGTATGCACATTTACACTAACTTCTATTTTAGGAATAGTATATGATGTATCATTATATAACGTCTTATCTAAATTTTTTATAATTAGTTTTATTCCTACTATATTAGTATTCTCAAATTTTACAATCTGACTTGTTTCTCCTGTTATTCCTGTTTGATAGCTTACATACTCGTTAGTATTCTCATATCTTACTTGTAATTCCCATTCATATCCTATTAAACTTTCTCCTTTACTATTACTATATTTATTATATGTATAAAATACTGGTATTTCTATTCTAGTAAAGTGATATTCATCATCTTCTAATTTTGTTACTTCTTCATTTTCTCTTGTAATATATAGTAAATCATCTCCTATTTCTACATCCATTATACTATCTGTATAAAATGCAGTTGCACCTATTTCCCAATTGGAAGTATATCCTCCATTTTTTATACTACTTATATAAGTATAAGGTGCGTTGTTAGTCGTATATTTACCTATCCCATATAAATCTCCTTTATATTCAAAATCAAATTCTACTAAACTAACTGTTTTTGTTGCTTCTGCTAATTTTTGCATTTCTTCTTCATCCTCATATCTTCCCCACATTTCAGCTATATTAGTTATCTTATCACCTTCTTGGTATTTATCTTTTGGATATCCGACATAATAATATGTGTATCTATTACCGCCGTAATGTCCACAACTTTCTAAATAATAATATGTATTTTCTTCTTGTGGTTCCATTTTATTTAAATCTTGATCATATATTACACATCCTTCTGGCAAATTCTGTTTTATACACTGATATTGATAATTACCAAAATCTGTCATAAATTCATTGTTGCCATCACTAGAGTTTATTATTCCTTTATCAATCCTAAGATTGTTATAAAGATATTCTACCCAATAATAATCGTTTAATATGTCTTCTATTTTTGTATAATCAATTTTTTTAGCAGCTGTTGCATACATGTAAAAAGAATAAGTTGATTTTATTGAGGTATAATGAAAATTACATACATTTGATTCCATAGCTATTATTTCATCTGACTGTATGCCTTCTTTTATTTTTGCTTGAAATTCTAAATCTGTTTGTATTTTTAATCTTGGATATAAATTATACACTATTTGAATTGTTCCTTCAAAATGTTCATTTTCTGCTATTACTATATTATTCGTAAATGTATATAAGTTATTTTCTGCATTATACTCATAACTCCAATCATATTGTTTATTACTACTAGCTACTGTATCTGCTGCAACAACTACATTATTTGCTAACCATTTTTCATAAGAACTTGAATTTGATGATGAAAAACTTCTCCAATATTCACTAAAACTATCTTTTGCTATTCCTGGTATTTCTACTACAATTTCTCCTGGTTGATATTCTTTTCCTGTAGTACATGCATAGTTTATTTGCATTGTTAACTGTCTTGTTTCTCTACTACTAGTTGCATTCCATGTAAAATCCGTAATTGCTTGATCTGGTGTATCACTATTTCTATCATACATGACAAGTTGTATATTCCAGTTATTATCTGTTACTTC
>CALXBS010000067.1 GCA_944386605.1 uncultured Clostridia bacterium
AAGTATCTCCCTCATATATTTGCCATATTTCTTCTGTATCTGAAATAAAATAAAAAGTATAATCTATATCTGGTAAAATTGTCGCAAGGAAAACTTTCTCAATAGAAGTCTGATACCAATTTATATCGATTTTAACAGCCTCTTTATCGCCTTCTTTTTTCCACACTTCAATAGGGAACTGGTCATCTGGTACATTTACACAAATATATGTATATAAATTTTTCTGCAATTCAAATTCATAAACTTTCTGATTAGGAGTGATTGGTCTTACATAATACTCATATCCATCTCCTAGAATACATTCTAATAGCTCTCCATTTTCGAAAACCCTATACCCTGCTGCAGTATAATCACTATAAACTGGATAAATCACCATATAATTTGCTTCTGTTGCATTAAAATCTACTTCATAGCTTGCTATATTTCCTTCTAACCCCAAAAACCTTGTATCGTATTTAGCAAAACTATTACTATCTTTTGCAAAATAAACTGTCTCACTAACCAAAAAATTAATCCACATGTCCATATAATCTTCCGGTATAGATTCATCATTTAAGAAATTAGAAAAATCTACTTTTAACTCAATTGTTGTATCAAAATCCATTTTTTGTAACCTAAATTCATAAAGATCTTGTTCCTCAGTAATTTCTCTTATATAGTAGGGATCCCCATATTCATCCATATATGTTTCTAATACTGTTTCATCTTCTAATATATTATATGGCATATTTCCTAAGCCCATTTCTATATAATTTACTTCTGAGTTATTAAAATCTATTTCATAAGTAACAATATTCCCTTCTCTTCCAATATCTCTAAAACCATATTCCCCCGTATATATATGATCATTGGTAGCATAGATAGAAGAACGAAAACTAGCTATCCAAGAATCTATATATTCATCAGGTATACTGCCACTCTCAATTAATTCTGTAAAATCTACTTTAATAGTAATTGTTCTATCATATTCTAACTTATTTTCTTGAAAAATAGATCCAATTAAAATTGTACTCATAATAGCAATGAGTAATAGCCATAAAAATACGGTTATAATAGATGTACTTCGTTTTTTTGTTTTTGTCTCTAAATCTGACATATTTTTCTCCTTTCGTTTTTTCTTTAGTATTTTGCATTTTTATGTTATTTTTCTTTTTTATATGATTAAACTACAACATAATCTTTAAAATATTTTTAAAACCATGTTGTGTGTGTGTGTGTGTGTGTGTGTAGTATAATCATACTTTCAAAGTTTTTTGTTAACATAAATTTATTTGTTTTTCTGCAATATTTCTATTACAACCGCATATTACCATTCTTAAATTATTTTCGCAATATTTGACAAAAAAATCATGGACTATTACTTCAATAATCCATGATTCTTTAATTTATTCTTTTTTATTTTTGTTATTTATTCTTATTCTTTTTTCTCATTACAATTAGTACTACTATAATTGCAATTACAAAAATACTAATAGCTCCTATTCCTACATATTTCCATACTTCTATATCCGATGTTTCTATGGTATTGATCTTTTTATATTTTGCTATAAATGTAACATCCTTTTCTACCTTGTAATTACTTAAATTTACTTCTTTTTCTACTCCATTCTCTACTACTACCCATTTATCAAATTCATAATTTTCATCTGATACAATAGATGGTATCAAAGCTGGACTATTTCCATATTCTACTACTTCTTCTAAGTTTCCTTCTAATCTTCCGTTTTCTCCACTTTCATATTTTACAGTATACTTTTCTTTTTTAAACTTAGCTATAAATGTTGTATCCTCCGTAATTACATAACTACTTGGATCTACTTCTTTTTCTACTCCATTTTCTACTACTACCCATTTATCAAAACTATAATGTGCATTTGCTATTGCGTTTACTATAGTATCAATTGTTTCTCCATCTTTTACTACTATACTAGTTGCTCCTTCTATTCTTCCTCCTTCTCCAGCTTCAAATTTTACGACATGCACTTTTTCTTCATAGTTTGACGAAATGGTTACAGTATCTTTATATACTTTCTCTATACTTATTTTATTATCTATATAATATTCTTCTCCTAAACCAGTTCCTATAACATCAGGTACGGAATTTCCAACCATCGACACAATATTTTTATCAGTAACAATTGTATTACTTTCATCTGGTTTTAAGTTTTCTAATACTTTATTTTTACTATAATCTAATCCTAGATTAAAAATTTTATTTCCTGCTTCATCTACTTCATAAATATAATATGGTGTTGTACCATCATAATTTTCTATTGTAATCGTTGTACTTCCTATTCCATCTACTGTATCTAATGCGTAAACTTTATCTGTTTTACTATCAAGCTCATTTTCAAATAGTCCTACATAATAAGTAAATTTTCCAGTCTGATTTTCAACTAGTTTATTGACATCAATATTTGCAGTAATCTCATTAACTAAATTTAAACTTTTTTCTCCCAAGACATATCCTATGCCCGACATGCCAATACCACAATTCCAATTTACAAGAGTTATTGCTTTTGTATCAAAACCTACTTTTAGATTATCTTTTTCTATATCTCCTTGATACTCTAATTTTACTTGATTACAACGATTAGGATAATTCAAAATAGTATATAATATATTTTTATCTTTTAAATAAATATATTGGTATTTTCCGTTCCATTCAACGATTTTATCACCTATTTGAAAGAAATTAGCAAATATATATCTTGGAACATAATCATAAGTATTATTATCCAGATCTAAAACTGATATATCTATACTATCATTTATAATTTCATTTTCATTTACAATTAACCAATTTGGTGCATTTTCATATTCTGTTGAAATCGTAAATCCGTCTCCTAATTTTTCAGAAAATATTATATAAAGGCCTTCATATGTTATAAAATTCCTACTTGCTCCAAACTCTAGTAATGCTTCTTTTCTTTCTACATCGTTCCATTTTATACTACTATGTATATTTACCTCCGAGCTTACTTCAAAATTATATTCATCTTTTATTGTATAACCTTTTATTTCTTTTTTATAAGCATTCATTGTTTCATCAAAAATTAAAAATGAATCACCTTCATATATACTATATTCTTCAATTTTTTCTGGAATAATATAAAGAGTATAATTTGAGTTTTGTGATAGTTCATCAACTATAAAAGTTATCATTTTATTACTATAAGAAAAATATCTGGTAACCTGTACTGCCTCTTTATTCTCCTCTTTAATCCATAGCTCAATAGAAAAATCAGAAAATGGCTTTTCTATGTTGATTTCTGTAGATAATTGTTTTTCTAATTTAAATTCATATACATCTTGATTAGGAGTAAGTTGTCTTACATAATACTTATCCCCATATTCCCCTTGAAAAGATTCTAATAAGTCGCCATTTTCCCAAACTCTATAACCATGAATATATTCATCATAGATCGACCAAAATGCTATATAATTTGCCTCTATCGCATTAAAATCTACTTCATAACTTGCTATATTTCCTTCTAATCCCATGTATCTTGTATCATATTTAACAGAACTAATATTATCTTTGGTAAAAGCAATTGCATATCTAGTAAAAAGAGGAATTATTTGATTCATATATTCTTCTGGTATAGATTCATCATTTAAGAAATCGGAAAAATCTATTTTTAACTCTAGCGTTGTATCAAACTTCATTTTTTGCAACTTAAATTCATAAAGATCTTGTTCTTCTGTAATTTCTTTTATATAGTTAGAATCTCCATATTCATCTATATATATTTCTAGTAAATTTCCATTTTCTAATACATCATATGGCTCGCTTCCTAAGCTAAATTCCATATAGTTTGCTTCTGAACTATTAAAATCGACTTTATAGGTAAAAATATTTCCTTCTCTTCCAATATACCCTACCTTATATGCCCAATTATTTATATGATTATTAGTAACATAGATAGAATTACTAAAACTAGCTAATTCATCATCTATATATTCTTCTGGTATACTACCACTCTCAATTAATTCTGTAAAATCTACTTTAATAGTAATCGTTCTATCATATTTTAACTTATTTTCTTGAAAAATAGAACCAATTAAAATTGTACTCATAATAGCAATGAGTAATAGCCATAAAAATACGGTTATAATAGATGTACTTCGTTTTTTTGGTTTTGTCTCTAAATCTGACATATTTTTCTCCTTTCGTTTTTCTTTAGTCTTTGCATTTTTATGTTATTTATTCTTTTGGGTATGATCAGACAACAACATAGCTTTTTTGGATGTTTTTAAAACTATGTTGTGTGTGTGTGTGTGTGTGTGTAGTCCAATCATACTTTCAAGCCTTTTTATTAACATAAATTTATTTGTTTTTCTGCAATATTTCTATTACAATCGCATATTACCATTCTTGTTTTATTTTCGCAATGTATTTTCAAGCAAAAAATCATGGACTATTGCTTCAATAATCCATGATCTTTTTATTTATGCTTATCTGTTTTTTATTTATTTTTATTCTTTTTTCTCATTACAATTAGTACTACTATAATTGCAATAACACAAATACTACTAATTCCTATTCCTACATATTTCCATACTTCTATATCCGATGTTTCTATGGTATTGATCTTTTTATATTTTGCTATAAATGTAACATCCTTTTCTACCTTGTAATTACTTAAATTTACTTCTTTTTCTACTCCATTCTCTACTACTACCCATTTATCAAATTCATAATTTTCATCTGATACAATAGATGGTATCAAAGCTGGACTATTTCCATATTCTACTACTTCTTCTAAGTTTCCTTCTAATCTTCCGTTTTCTCCACTTTCATATTTTACAGTATACTTTTCTTTTTTAAACTTAGCTATAAATGTT
>CALXBS010000068.1 GCA_944386605.1 uncultured Clostridia bacterium
TCAAATGTATAACTCCAACTATCAGTTTCTGTTACTGTTTTTCTTGCATATTCTGTTCCATCTTGCATTAATTTTACTACAATACTTTCTGGTCTTAATCCCAATGCATTTTCATTATCTTCCCATATCTTTCTTCCGCTAATCTCTTTTACTACATCTAGTTTATATATTTCTACATTTACTTGATTTGAGTATATTCCTTCTACATTATCAATTACACTTCCTAATGGATCGATTGCTCTCCAATTTGTCCAAAACATATTATTGGCTGATGTCATGAGTGTTTTATCATCTGGTGCCTGCATTTTTACTAGAACAAACACAACATTGTTTGGTGTAAGTTCCATTTCTCCACCATCTGCATTATATCTTAAATCCACACAAATTGATTTTACAGTACTTTTATCTACACTATCATCTAGTAATTGCCATTTGTCTGGTACTTCTGTTAACTTTCCTGGATTTAGTTCTGTTGAATAGTATACTTTTGGTGCATATCCTTTTGACTCCGCATAGCTTGTATCTACTCCTAAAAAGCTTCCTTTCCAACCAGTACTTACATCTACTCCATTTTCGTCTGTGATTGTTTCTATATTATCATAAAGGATTAAGTCTTTTATACTATTTGCTCCTGTGGTTACACGTAATTTGTAATCATACTCTCCACCGCTACTCACTTCTGCTGTTTCTTCTACATATTTTCCTTGTGTTAAATCAGTTCTTACTTGTTTTATTACGGCTTGCTGTGAGGATACTGCATGTGTTATATTTAAGGTATCATAAGCGTAAGCTACTGTTTCTTCAATATCTCCATCTTGATCTATATCACTTGCTAAACTGTCATATTTTCCATTATCAGTTGTTACTCCACCACAACCATACTCTTGATTATTCCACATACTATATACATAATTTGTATAACTTGTTCCATATTCTAGTATACTATCGTATGATATTTCTACATTTATAATATAATTTATATAAAAATAGCTATCTAATTCATTAGTTAAATAATAACTCCAATCTATTTCATTTAAATTCGTTACAATACTAATTTTTGTCCTTCCACTATCTTGATAATTATAATCGATTTCTACTTCTGTATGTTCTTTTATATAATTTGCAAATTCATCTCTATTTGCAAAAGTTGTTCCATCTTTTAATTTTAAATTCTTATATGCACCATTCCAATCATCTATTTTTAAATTATTTATAATTTCTTCTTTATTATAATTTAAATTTACTCCTTCTGGTAATATATCGTATGTTTTTACGATTACATCTTTATTTACTTCATAACAAACTAAGCTTAATTGATTTTGTAACTTATATCCAGATGTATACTTTTCTTCTGATACATTATTTTGTACATTAGAGCCATATTTATTATTATATAAAATAAAACTTCCATTACGTATGTGTACATCATCATAAGCTCTTTGCAAATAAGTTCCATATGTTACTTGGTCATATTCTGCTATTTTTAAAGTAGATGGCGTTGTGTAACTCTCTAACGTTGGTTCATTTACTAATGTTCTATTTCCTTCCTCATCCTTATGATATACTTGCAAATAATCAAAATTATATATTTTTCCAATTGCACAATCTTGTGTATATATATTAGTATCTACGAATATACTACTACTATTAACATTATATAGTGTTTTATTTAAATTTTTTATTACTACTTTTATTCCCACTATATCCTTATTATCAAATGTTATTTTTTCTTCATTTTCTCCTGTTGTTCCAGTTTGATAGATTACATATTCAGTACTATCTTTATATCTTACTTGTAACTCCCACTCATAGCCTATCAGTTTGTCTCCTTCTTTTCCACTATATTTATTATATGTATAAAATATTGGTATCCTTATTTCAGTAAAATGATACTCATCGTCTTCTAATTTGGTTACTTCTCCATTTTCTCTTGTGATATATAACAAATCATCTCCTATTTCTACATCCATTATACTATCTGTATAAAATGCCCTTATATTACTCAAGTACCAACTAATTTCACCGCCTTTTTCCGACTTTACTACATTTAAATATGGGTTATTAGGAAGTGAGTTCATTGCAAATTTTTGTATACTATACAAATCACCTTTATATTCAAAATTAAAATCTACTAAACTTACTGTTACATCGTCTTCTGCTAATTTTTGCATTTCTTGTTCATCTTCATATCTTCCCCATAGCTCTGCTATATTTGTTATACTATCTCCTTCTTGATATTTATCTTTTGGATATCCTATATAATAGTAATCTGGTGAATAACTAGAAATTTTCTTTAAATAATAATATATATTTCCTTCTTGTGACTCTATTTTATTCAAATCTTTATCATATAGTACACAGCCTTCAGGCAATTCATCTTTTATACACTTAGCAGTATATACACTATCTAGACTATTATCTTCTCCATATGCTTTTATTATCCCATCATTATTATTTTTAACATTAAACTCATATCTTATCCAATAATAATTATCTAATATATCTTCTATTTTAGTATAATCTGCTTTAGGTGCTACTGTTGCTCTTTTTTCAATAGTATAACTTCTGTTTGTACTTGTATAATAAAAATTACAAATATTTGATTCCATCGCTATAATCTCTTCTGTTTGTATATTCTCTTTTATTTTTGCTTGATATTCTAAATCTGTTTGTATTCTAAATCTAGGTAATAAATTATATACAATTTGTATTGTTCCTTCAAAGTGCTCATTTTCTGATATTACTATATTATTAGTAAATATATATATGTTATTTTCTTTACTATATACATAGCTCCAATCATACTGCTTAGTGCTACTATCTTCTTTATCAGCAGCTACTACTACATTATTTACTAACCAGCTTTCATAAGAATTTGAATCATATGATGTAACATCTCTCCAATACTCACTAAAGCTATCCTTTGCTATTCCTGGTATCTCTACTACAATCTCTCCTGGCTGATATTCTTTCCCTGTTGTACATGCATAGTTTATTTGCATAACCAACTGTTTTGTCTCACTACTACTAGTCGCATTCCATGTAAAATCTGTAATTGCTTGATTTGGTGTATCACTACTTCTATCATACATCACTAGTTGTATATTCCAGTTATTATCTGTTACTTCGATTGCATTCTTTTTGTTAAGTGATCCTATCGTAATAGTAGACATGGTTGTAATCAAAAATAGCCACAAAAATATTGTAAATATGGATATTTTTCTTTTATGTTTTTTCTTATTTTCTTTTGGCTTTTTTGTTTCTTTTTCTTGCTTTTTCATGATTTTTCTCCTTTCGTTTTTCTTTAGTTTTTGCATTTTTATGCTATTTATTCTTTTTCAGTATAATTAGACTACAATGTAGTTTTTTTGAGATTTTTTTAAAACTATGTTGTGTGTGTGTGTGTGTGTGTGTAGTCCAATCATACTTTCAAAGTTTTTTGTTAACATAAACTTTTATCTTTTTCTGCAATATTTCTATTACAACCGCATACTACCATTTCTATTTTATTTTTACAATGTACTTTTAAGCAAAAAATCATGGACTTTCAAACAATCCATGATTCTATTTTTTATTATTCTTATACTTTTTTCAAACTTTTCTTTTGTCTATTTTTTACAATAAATACTCCGGCAATTCCAACAATAGCTACAACTAAAACAACTACATATACCCAAACAGATATATCAGATGTATCTACTGGTGGTTCATATGTGCAAGTATTCACAACTGTATTTCCTTCGATATGTTTTTCATAGTTAGGATCTGTTTCTTTTTCATCTACAGTATACTCTATCTCATTACCAAAACTATCATATTTTGGCAATTTAAATGTATAACTCCATGAATCAGATTCTGTTACTTTTTGTTCAGCAACTATTTCATCACCAACTAAAACTTGTAATTCAACACTATTTGGTCTTTTACCATATTCATCATTATTATCTTCCCATTTTTTTACTGCTTTTACTAATACTTGTTCATTTGGTACTACAAATTTATTAACAAGCTTTTGATTGAACATATCCGTATTTTCAACGGTTTCTTTTTCATAGAAAATACTATCTATTCTTTCGGATAAAGTATAATTTATTTCATTACCTAAATTATCATATTTTGCTAAATCAAAGGAATAACTCCAATTGCAAGCTTCATTTACTACTTGTTCTGCAACAACACTTTCTCCATTTTTAATTTGTAATATCACACTTGATGGACGTTTTCCTGCTAAATTATCGTTATCATTCCATTCTTTTGTTCCTACTATTGTGATTCTATCTTCTGGTACTACAAACTTATTTGTAATGACATTTCCTACTATATTTTTTACATAAAATTCACTTTCAAATGTTTCATCTACTGTGTAATTGATTTCATTTCCTAAGTTATCATACTTTGGTAATTCAAATGTGTGCTCCCAATTTGTTGTCTCACTTACTTCATATTCTTCTACAACACTTTCTCCATTTTTTACTTGTAAAGTTATACTACTTGGACGCTTTCCTGCTTCATTATGATTATCATCCCAACTTTTTTGTACTTTTATTTGTACTTTTTCATCTGGTACTACAAATTTGTTTATCACTACATTTTCTTCTACTCCTATTTTTTCAT
>CALXBS010000069.1 GCA_944386605.1 uncultured Clostridia bacterium
TCCATATACTTCCTCCTTCTTTTTTATGTTTTTAAAACTACGTTGTGTGTGTGTGTGTGTGTGTGTAGTCCAATCATGCTTTTAAAGTTTTTTGTTAACATAAATATTTATGCTTTTCAGCAATATCTCTATTACACACGCATACTACCATTTCTTATTTTGTTTTTCAATACAAAAAATCGCAAGTAATTTTTTATTACTCACGATTTGTATTTATTTACTTTTTCAATTTTTTCTTTTGTTTTACTTTTACAATGGTAAATACTCCAATTCCAACTATTGCAATGATTGCTACCACTACATATATCCAAATAGATATATCCGATGTATCTGTTGGTGGCGTATAGGTACAAGTATTAGTAATAGTATTTCCTTCAATACGTTTTTCATAATACTCAGCAGTTTCTTTTTCATCTATGGTATAATTGATTTCATTTCCAAACTCATCATATTTTGTAAGCTCAAATTTGTGTCTCCAATTGTTCTCTTCACTTATTTCTACTTCTTCTATAACTTCTTCTCCATTTTTTATTTGTAATATTACACTTTCTGGGCGTTTTCCATACTTGTTATCTTCATCTTCCCATTTTTTATCTACCCATATTTCTATTTTTTCATCTGGTATCACAAATTTGTTTATTACTACATTTCCTTCTACTCCTACCTTTTCATAAAATTTACTTCCTACTTCTTTTTCATCTATCGTATATACTATTTCATTTCCACTTTCATCATATTTTGCAAGTTCAAATTCATAGCTCCAATTGCTTTCTTCTATTACCACTTGTTCTGTTACTATTTCTTCTCCATTTTTTACTTGTAATATTACACTTTCTGGTCTCTTTCCTGCTAAATTATTATTGTCATCCCATCTTTTACTTCCAATGATCTTTACTCTTTCATCTGGTACTACAAATTTGTTGGTTATTTTTCCTCCTACAATTTCTTTTACATAAAGTGCATTATTTGTAAACTCTTTTTCATCTACACTATATACAATTTCTTCTCCTAACGCATTATATTTTTCTAAGTTTGTAAAAGTATGTTTCCAATTAGTTTCTTCATTTAATGTAGCTTCTTGTATTGTTTTTCCTTCTTGTTTTAATTCTACTACAATACTTTCTGGGCGTTTTTGATTTTCATTTTCATTATCATCCCATATTTTTTCTACTTCAAATTCCGTTAAATTTACTTCATTGATAATATTATTTCCTTCATAACTTGTTATATAATTTTCTACCAACTCTTCTTCTATGGTATATTCATACTGATCTCCTGCATTATTTCTGTATACTGGTACATTCTCAAAGGTATAACTCCAATTGTCACTTCCAGTTACACTTTTTCTTGCATATTCTACTCCGTCTTGTATTAATTTTACAGTAATACTTGCTGGTCTTGTGTTATTCTTGTTTTCTTCATCTACCCATATTTTTTGTCCACTAATACTTGTCGTAATTCCTTTTTTACTGATTTCTAGATTCACTTGATTTGAATAAATTCCTTCTACATTATCAACAATTCCTCCTAATGGATCAATTGCTCTCCAATTTGTCCAGAACATATTATTGGATGATATCCTTAAGTTTTCATCATCTGGTGCTTGCATTTTTACAAGAACATATACAACATTATTTGGACTAAGTTCCATTTCCCTTCCATCTTCTTGATACCTTAAATCTACACAAATGGATTTTACTGTACTTTTGTCTATACTATCATCTAATAACTTCCATTTATCTGGTACTTCTGTTAATTTTCCCGGATTTAGTTCAGTAGAATAATATACCTTTGGAGCGTATCCTTTTGATTCTGCATAACTGATATCTACTCCTAAGAAACTGCCTTTCCAACCAGTACTTATATCTGTTCCACTTTCATCTATGATTGTTTCTATATTATCATAAAGTATTAAATCTTTGATACTATTTGCCCCAGTTGTTACACGTAGCTTATAATCATATTCTTCTCCAGGACTTACTTCTGCATTTTCTTCTACATATTTCCCTTGTGTTAAATCGCTTCTTACTTGTTTTATTACCGCCTGTTGTGATGATACTGCATGTGTAAAATTAATAATACTATACGATAAAATTGCTTCTTCTCTAATATTTCCATCATTATCAATGTCCGAAGATAAAATATCATAATATTGTCCATTATCAATAATATTGTGTCTTAAAGCACTCGGACTGACAGCATAAAGATATTCTTGCTCATTCCACATACTATACAATTGCGTAGTATATTTTGTTCCATATTCTAATATAGAATCATATGGAACTTCTGTGTTGATTTCAAACTCTAAAGAAAAATACCCATCATGCATTTTGTAATAATCCCAGTTTATATCATTTAAATTTGTTATAAGGGTAATCTTTGTTCTTCCACTATTTCTATAATTATAATCAATTTCAATTGTTACATGTTGTTTTATATAGTTTTCTAATTCTTCCTTTGTTTCAAATACCGTTCCATCTTTTAAACTTAGATTTTTAAAACTATCATTAGTTATTAAGCTATTTATAATTTCTGCCTCATTACTTTTTAAATACATTCCATCTGGCAATAGTTCATACATTTTTAAAATCATATCTTTTTCTACCTTCATATATTTTAAATGTATTGAATTAGATAATGAAAGTCTCAATTTATATTTTTCTTCCTGAGGTACATTAATTTCCTCTTCACAAGATTCATTAGAATCTAATTCTATTGTTCCTGCCATAATTTTATCTTCTTTATAAGCCCTTTGCATATAGGTTCCGTAAGTTGCTTGATCATATTCTGCTACTTTTAATTTTGTTGAAGTATATGAATAACTGTCTAACGTTGGTTCATTTATTAATGTTCTGTTTCCTTCTTCATTCTTATGATAAACTTGCAAATAATCAAAATTATATAAAGAACCACTCTTACAATCTTGAGTCTGAACATGAATCTTTGGTGTCAATCTTGCTGAATATATAGTTTTATCCAAATCTTGAATAACTAATTTTACTCCTACTACATCATTTCTGTCAAATTTTATTGTATCATCATAACCGATAACACCTTTGTAATAACTTATATATTCATTACTTCCTTTATATCTTACTTGCAAATCATAATTATATCCTCTTAAATTATCTCCTGAACTTCCAGTATATTTATTATATGTCCAAAATGTTCCAACACTAAATGATTCGAAATAATATTCATCTTCTTCTAATCTTGTTATTTCACCATTTTCTCTTGTAATATATAATAAATCATCTCCTATTTCCACATCCATTAATTCTCCAGTATAAAACGCTGTCATTGAAAGTGACCAATTAGTAGTAAACCCCTCTTCTTTTATTTGTATAGAATATGGCTTACTTCCTCCGCTTTTTTCTACTTTATACAATTCTCCTGTATATTCAAAATTAAATTCCACTAAATTTACTGTAGATGTTGCCTCTGATAATTTTTGTTCTTCTTCTTCATCTTCATATCTTCCCCATAATTCAGCTATATTTGTAACACTATCTCCCTCTTTATATTGTGTCTTAGGATATCCTACATAATAACTATCTTCTTCATTTACAATATACTGATTATTTTCTTTAGGATTTACTTTTAATAATTTATTACTAGGCTTTTTATAAACTACACAACCTTCTGGAAATTCTACCCTAATACAATCATTTGGATCAAAACTTGATAACATTACATCTATGTTTCCAAGTATTTCAGTAGAATAAGGGAATCTATATCGAACCCAATAATAATCATCTAATATATCCTCTATATCTGTATAATCAGTTTTCGGCGCAACAGTAGCTTTATTGCTAAGTTTTAATATTTCTTTTTTACCTATATAATGAAAATTACATACATTAGATTTCATTGCTATAATTTCATCAGACTGTATATTTTCTTTTATTTTTGCTTGAAATTCTATATCTGTCTGTATTTTAAAACGTGGTTCTAAATCATACACAATTTGTATAGTTCCTTCAAAATGTTCATTTTCTGCGATAAAAATATTATTGGTAAATGTATACACATTACTTTCTTCATCATAACGATAACTCCAATCATACTGTTTCTCACTGCTTCCTTCTTTATCTGCTGCAATTACAGTACTTGGATAATAATATTGATTAGTTTCACTTCCATTTTTTCCAAAACCAGATACTTCTATAATCATTTCTCCTGGATTATAAGCTTTCCCAGTTGTACATGCATAATTTATTTGTAAAACTACTTCTCTATATTCCCAAAGCCCAGTTGTATTCCATGTTAAATCTGTAATAGCCTGATTAGGTGTATTTCCACTTCTATCATACATGACAAGACTAATATTCCAGTTATTATCTGTTACTTCAATAGCATTCTTTTTTGTGAATGATCCTACTACTATAGTTGACATCGTGATAACTAAAAATAACCATAAAAATACTGTAAATATGGATACTTTTCTTTTATGTTTTTTCTTATTTTCTTTTGGTATTTTTATTTCTTTTTCCTGCTTTTCCATATACTTCCTCCTTCTTTTTTATGTTTTTAAAACTACGTTGTGTG
>CALXBS010000070.1 GCA_944386605.1 uncultured Clostridia bacterium
GGTACTCTAAATGTATTTGTAATAATATTTCCTACGATTCCTTTTGTATAGAATTCAAAACTTTCTTTTTCATCTACTGTGTAATTTATCTCATTTCCTAAACTATCGTATTTTGGTAAGTTTGTAAAGGTATGTTTCCAATTTTCAGTTTCTGTTACTACTTGTTCTTGTACGATTTTTTCTCCTTCTTTTACTTGTAATGTTACACTACTTGGTCTTTTTTGTGCTTCATTTTCATTGTCATTCCATTTCTTTTCAGCTGTTATTTCTACGGTTTCATTTGGTACTTCAAATTTGTTTGTTACAGTATTTCCATCTACTTTTTCTTTTACATAGAATTTGCTTCCACTATCTTTTTCATCCATTGTGTAATTTATTTCATTTCCTAAACTATCATACTTTGGTAATTCAAATGTATATTGCCAATTAGTTGTTTCACTTACTTCTTGTTCTGCTACTACATTTTCACCATTTTTTACTTGTAATATCACACTACTTGGACGTTTTCCTGCTGCATTTCCATTATCATTCCAACTCTTTATTCCGGTTATTTGTATCTTAACATCTGGTACTGTAAACGTATTTGTGATCACATTTCCTACTACTGCTTTCGTATAGAATTCTAAATCTTCTTTCTCATCTACTGTATAATTAATTTCATTTCCTAACTCATCATACTTATCTAAATTTGTAAATGTTACTTTCCAATTATTGGATTCATTTGCTTCTTTTTCTTCTAGTAACACTTCACCTTTTTTCAACTGGATCGTTACTTTTTCTGGTCTTCTACTACTTCCTTCATCTCCTACCCATTTCTTTTCTACTTCTATTTCTGTTTTATCTACTTTATTTGTGATATCATTTCCACTTATTTCTTTTATGTAGTCTGTTACTGCTTCTTCTTCAATCGTATATATAAATTCATTTCCTGCATTATCTCTATATACCGGTACATTTTCAAATGTATAACTCCAATTATCTGCTTCTGTTACTGTTTTTCTTGCATATTCTGTTCCATCTTGCATTAACTTTACAATAATACTTGCTGGTCTTAAGCCTAATGCATTTTCATTATCTTCCCATATCTTTTTTCCACTAATTTCTTTTACTACATCTAATTTATATATTTCTACATTTACTTGATTTGAATAGATTCCTTCTACATTATCTATCACTGCTCCTAATGGATCAATTGCTCTCCAATTTGTCCAGAACATATTATTGGCTGATGTCATAAGTGTTTTATCATCTGGTGCTTGCATTTTTACTAACACAAATACAACATTGTTTGGTGTAAGTTCCATTTCTCCACCATCTGCATTATATCTTAAATCTACGCAAATTGATTTTACGGTGCTTTTATCTACACTATCATCTAACAATTGCCACTTATCTGTTACTTCTGTTAATTTGCCTGGATTTAGTTCAGTAGAGTAATATACTTTTGGGGCATATCCCTTTGATTCTGCATAACTGGTATCTACTCCTAAAAAGCTTCCTTTCCAGCCAGTACTTACATCTGCTCCTGTTTCATCTGTAATTGTTTCTATATTATCATAAAGGATTAAGTCTTTGATACTATTTGCTCCAGTAGTTACACGTAATTTATAATCATACTCTTCACCGGCACTTACTTCTGCAGTTTCTTCTACATATCTACCTTGTGTTAAGTCGGTTCTTACTTGTTTAATAACTGCCTGTTGTGAGGATACAGCATGCATTATGTTTAAGGTATCTCCTCGATATACTAAACTTTCTTCTATATCTCCATCTTGATCAATATCTCTTGCTAAACTATCATATTGCCCTCTATCAGCAACTATATTATAATAATGAACCCAACTTCCATTTGAATAATCTCCTCCATAAGTATATTCTTGATTATTCCACATACTATACACATAATTTGCATAATTTGTTCCATATTCTAATATACTATCATATGGGATTTCTACTGCTATATTATAAGTTATATAAAAATAAGGATAAGATACAAATTCAGTTAAATAATAACTCCAATCTATTTCATTTAAATTTGTTATAATACTTATTTTTGTTCTTCCACTATTTTGATAATTATAATCTATTTCTACTTCTGTATACTTTTTTATATGATCTTCTAAATCTTCTATGCTTGTAAAAGTTGTACCATCCTTTAATTTTAAATTTCTATATCCAGAACCATTAAAAGACAAATTATTTATAATTTCTTCCTCATTGTATTCTAAAATCATTCCTTCTGGTAATATATCATACGTTTTTATGATTGTATCCTTATCTACATTAATGCATGATATTACTAATTCATTTTTTAAAGTATAATTGAATTCATATTTTTCTTCTAAAGCATTATTAATAACTGTACTCCTCCATTTTCCGATTTTCTAAATTCAATCTCCCTGCAACCATATCATATGTTGCATAGTTTCTTTGCATATAATCCCCATATGTTACCTGATCATATTCTGCAATATTTAAAGTAGATGGAGTTTTATAACTATCTAACGTTGTTTTATTTGCTAAAGTTCTATTTTCCTCTTCATCTTTATGATACACTTGTATATAATCAAAATTATATACTTTTCCTTCTCCCATACAATTCTGCGTTTGAAGATTTGTATACACCCTTATACTATATTGAGAAATATTTCTCGTATCTGCTACATAAAGTGTCTTATCTAAATCTTTGACAATAACTTTTATTCCGACCACATTATTATTTTCAAATTCTATATAATCATTTAATGTATAATAATATGTTGTACTACCTTCTTGACGTTTAAAAGTTTCTCCTTCACTACTAATTCCGGTTTTATATGTTACATATTCAGTCGTATCTTTATACCTTACTTGTAATTCCCACTCATATCCTACTAACTTATCTCCTTGGCTACCATCAAATTTATTATAAGTATAAAAAATTGGTATCATTATTTTAGTAAAATAATATTCATTATCTTCTAGTTTTGTTACCTCTCCATTTTCTCTTGTTATATATAATAGATCATCTCCTATTTCTACATCCATCAATGAACCTGTATAAAAAGCTCTTGGAATAATTCCCCATTCAGCTATATTTCCGCCATTTTTTATTTTATTACTATACATTATCTCTTGCTGGCTATCAGAAGCTTTGTTAATTGTATATAAATCACCCTTATATTCAAAATCGTACTCTACTAAACTCACTGTAGCAGATGTTTCATCTAATTTTTGTATTTCTTCTTCATCTTCGTATCTTCCCCATAATTCTGCTATATTTGTTACACTTTCTCCTTCTTGATATTTGGATTTTGGATATCCTACATAATATAAATGTGAACTGTTATCATACCAATTATCTGTCCTATAATTTAATTTCAAATAGTAATATGTATTATCTTCTATTGGCTCTACTTTATTTAAATCTTTATCATACATTATACATCCTTCTGGTAATGTTTCTTTGACCCATCCACCATCAATACTCAATGCACTAATAGTTCCTTCTTTATTATAATCCATAAGTTGGCTATTGGAATTAAACACATATTGTACCCAATAATAATCATCTAGTATATCTTCTATTGGAGTAAAATCTTTTCTAGGTGCAGAATATGCAAATTTCCATATTTTATATGTCTTTTTTGTTCCAATATAATGAAAACTACAAATATTTGATTCCATTACTATGATTTCATCAGACTGTATATTTTCTCTTATTTTTGCTTGATATTCTAAATTAGTTTCTATTCTAAATCTTGGTAATAAATTATATACAATTTGTATTGTTCCTTCAAAATTTTCATTTTCTGCTATTGCTATGTTATTAGTAAATGTATATAAATTATTTTCTTTATCATAATGATAGCTCCAATCATATTGCTTATCAACACTATTTTCCTCATCTGCTGCTATAGCTACATTATCCCTTAACCAACGAGAATAAC
This sequence comes from uncultured Clostridia bacterium, assembly GCA_944386605.1. Taxonomy (GTDB): domain Bacteria; phylum Bacillota; class Clostridia; order TANB77; family CAG-465; genus CAG-465. Next base: position 3,930 of record CALXBS010000070.1, read on the forward strand.
TATACAGATACGTAGGAGTGTCTGTTACACTTCTATAAAATTCACTAAAACTATCTTTTCCTATTCCTGGTATTTCTATTACAATTTCTCCAGGCTGATATTCTTTTCCTGTAGTACACGCATAATTGATTTGCATTGCTAATTGTTTTGATTCTGTTTCTTTAATTGCATTCCATGTAAAATCTTTAATTGCTTGATCAGGTGTATCACTACTTCTATCATACATCACAAGTTGTATATTCCAGTTATTATCCGTTACTTCGATTGCATTCTTTTTTGTAAGTGATCCTATCGTAATGGTAGACATAGTTGTAATCAAAAATAACCACAAAAATACTGTAAATATGGATACTTTTCTTTTTCGTTTCTTCTTGTTTACTTTTGCCTCTTTCATTTCCTTTTCTTTCTTTTGCTTTTTCATACCTTCGCTCCTTTCTTTTTTCTTTAGTTTTTGCATTTTTATGTTATTTATTCTTTTTGAGTTGACTTGACTAAACATAGTTTTTTGGATGTTTT
>CALXBS010000071.1 GCA_944386605.1 uncultured Clostridia bacterium
AACAAGATTGTAGAAAAAGAAGAAGGCGCAAAATTACCACAGATTGTGATTATTATTGATGAGCTTGCGGATTTAATGATGGTAGCACCTGGAGATGTAGAAGATGCAATTTGTCGTTTGGCGCAAATGGCAAGGGCTGCAGGTATGCATTTAATCATTGCTACTCAAAGACCATCTGTAGATGTTATTACAGGAATTATTAAAGCAAACATTCCATCTCGTATTGCATTTAAAGTATCTTCTCAATTTGACTCTAGAACCATTCTAGATATGGCGGGAGCTGAAAAATTACTTGGAAAAGGAGATATGTTATATTATCCAACAGGGGAGTCAAAACCACTTAGAATCCAAGGAACTTTTATTTCAGAAGAAGAAATTGCCTCTATTGTGGATTATATTAAATCCAATGTAGATGTTTGTTATAATGAAGATATTATAGAAAGTATAGAAAAAGCAAATCAAAAGGATAAGGATAAAGATTCAGAAGAAGCAGAAGATGCAGACGTGTTGTTAAATGAAGCTATTGATCTTGTTATGAATGCAGGACAGGCATCTGCTTCTATGTTACAAAGAAGATTTAAGATTGGTTATTCTAGAGCGGGAAGAATTATTGATCAGATGGAAGCAAGAGGATTAATTTCTGGTTATGAGGGAAGTAAACCACGTCAAATTTTAATTAGTAAAGAGGAATGGCAAGAATTAAAGATGGGAACAACTCAAGTAGCAGAACAAGTGGCAACGGAACCTGAAGTTTCAGGAGAACAAGACGCTTCAAAAATAGATTCTAAACAAACTTTAGATATGCCACAAAACTCAAATATTGATGTCGAATTATAGTATAAGGAGAGAAGATATGGAAAAGAAAAAAATCAATGCAATCCTTCTTGGAGTTTTACTTATTTTTATCTATTTTATCGTTTCTAACGTGTTACAATTTCTAATAGTGGAAAAAATAGAAGAAATGGTGTATAATAATATAGGGGTAGGAAATACAACTAGTAATATTGATTTAACAATTGCTGCCCTTACTTCAAGAACACAAGCAATTGCACTTATATTAAATATTATCTATGCAGTAAGAGAAATGATTTCGTTTATCATTTTGTGTTTGGTGATTAAACTTCTTGGTAAACATTATGAAATTAGTTTTCTTTACTTGCAAAGAGTGGGAATTGTGATGTTTGTGTTAGGAATGATTCCTAGCATTTATCAAGTGATTAGTGGAAGTGCATTTCAAGTTTTAAATATGTTGTTCTTGCTATTTTTCATTGTTCTTTTGATGGTAGCAGTCAATTATTATATGGTACCTAAAGGGGAAGTTGAGAAAATTCTAAAGGCAAATGAAGAGTTAAGAACCAAAAAGAAAGCCAAAAAGAAAAATAAAAAGAAGAAAAAAATGAAGCAAATGGAAGGAGATAAAAATGGCAATCAGACAAATTAGATTAAAAGGAGACGAGATTTTATCTAAGAAAGCCAAACCTATTGAAAAAGTAGATGAAAAAATAAAAGAGTTAGCACAAGATATGTTAGATACGATGTATCAAAATGATGGGATTGGGCTTGCTGCATGTCAAGTTGGCATGTTAAAAGATTTAATCGTTTATGATGTAGCATATGTAGAAGAAAATGGAACAAAAGAACCTGTTGTAATGATTAATCCTAAAATCAAATCTAGATCTAAGAATATGGTAGTAGTAGAGGAAGGCTGTTTAAGTTTTCCAGATGAATTTAAAGAAGTGACACGTCATGAGAAAGTAACCGTAGAATATTTAGATATAGATGGAAACAAAAAGGTAAAACATGCAAAAGGAATGGAAGCAATTGTGATCCAACATGAAACCGATCATACAGAGGGAATTACTTTTGTAGAAAGAGATTAGTTATGAAAGATTTTTTTAAAACGATATTTCAGTTTCAATTTTCAAAAAAACGTGTTTTACTTGCAATTTTGTTAGTCATAGCATTTATTATCATTGGACTAATCGCTCATTTTATCATGGGCTATTTGCAAAGTGAGGATGTCATGCTTGAAAAATATGCACATCTTTTGAGTGAGCAGATTGATTTACAAGAAAAGCAAGTAATAGCATTTAAAGAGTATGATTTTAATCAAGATGGAGTGGCAGAAGTTATTTTTCTACTTGGAAAACCTATTTATCGTTCTACCCTAGAAGGCAAGCAGGAAGATTCTACGGTGGAGTCCTATAGAGATTTAGAGGTTATCTATTTTGATGAAAAAGAAAATATCATAGAGACTTATGCAACTAATAAAACGTTTTCTGCAGATGTTTTTTTGGAAATTTATGAAGATCAAAAAGAAGAATATATTTATGTGACAGATTCTTCTTCTGGAAATATTACCATATTGCAACTGATAGAGGGAAAATTTAAGGATTTGATTTCTTCTAGTTTTGCAGGTGAATTTAAAGGGTATACTTTCTTTTTAGAAGAAGATGGAACGAAGTTAAGTATTACATTAGATCATATTGGTAAATCTTATTTACCAGAAAATAATGAAATGTATGAACTAGATTTTTCTAGTATTACGGATACATTAAGAAAATATAGGGAAAGTTATAACAAGGATCGATATAGTAATTTTTCTTTGCAGGATATCAACCAAGATGGCATGTATGAATTAGTCGCAAACCAAATTATATTATATCGTTATATTGCAGATGAAACATTACCGGATCATTTAGGAATGATTTCTGTTATTTTCCGTTTGGAAAATGGAAAGTTTGTATATGATCATATAACTGTAAATCCATAACTAGAAAGGGTATGATCTCTTTCTAGTTATTATTTTCATTGGATGGGAGGAAAAAGATGAGAGAAGAAAAAAATGTAGTGTTTATGGGAACACCTGAATTTGCAAAGATTGCATTAGAGGAATTATATGATTCAGGGTATTCTATCAAGGCATGTTTTACCAATCCAGATAAACCAGCAGGTAGAGGAATGAAAATGAAAATGTCGCCTGTAAAGGAATTTGCACTTGAAAAAAATATTCCTGTGTACCAACCTCTTAAAATTCGTAAGAATCAAGAAGTATTGGATCTTTTAAAAGGGATGGATATTGATTTTTTAGTGGTAGTTGCATATGGAAAAATTTTACCAAAAGAAATTTTAGAAATTCCAAAATATGGAGCGATTAATGTGCATGCGTCTTTGTTACCTAAGTATCGAGGTGCTGCTCCTATTGAATGGGCAATTGTAAATGGTGAAACTAAGACTGGAATTACGACAATGTTTATGGATGAGGGAATGGATACAGGAGATATGCTTTTAAAACAAGAAGTAGAAATTACGGAACAGGATGATTTAGCAACCATTTATGAAAAATTAGAAAAGATTAGTGGTAAATTACTAGTACAAACATTAGATGGTATTTTGGATGGAAGTGTGGTAAGAGAAAAACAAAGTGGAGCATTTTGTCTTGCACCGATGATTCAAAAAGAAATGACTAAGATAGATTTTTCAAAAAAGGCACATGAAATTTCTTGTTTTGTAAGGGGATTTGCTCCTCTTCATGGAACCTATATGGAGTTACAGGATGGAAGGAAATTAAAAGTATATAAAATAGAAGCAAAGGAAAAAGAAGGAAATGATGTATTGCCAAATGGAAGTATTGTAACACTTAGCAAAAATACACTAGAAATTAAGTGTGCAGATGGAGTGATTTCTGTTTTAGAAATTCAACCAGAAAATTCTAGAAGAATGGACATTTCTGCTTTCCTTGCTGGAAATAAATTAAAAAAAGAAGATTATTTTATTTAATCAAACAAGCCCAATAGAAATTTGTTTTTGATTTCTATTGGGTAGATTTTGCAAAAAATGAGTACTTTTTTAAGTGATATTATGAAAAGAAATGTTGAATTTGTTCTTATTTTGTTGTATAGTATATATGATTTATTAATAGATGGGAGAAAAAATGGAGAAAATAAATATCAATCAGCTTCGCTTTGAAGAATTGGAAGAATATATAGAAAAAATGGGAGAAAAGAAATTTCATGCAAAACAGATATATAAGTGGTTACATAGAGAAAAAGTAACTTCTTTTGATGAAATGACCGATATTTCAAAAGCTTTAAGGGAGAAGCTAAAAGAAAATAGCTATATTTTAGAGCTAAAAGTAATAAAGTGTCAAACGTCTAAAATAGACGGTACGATGAAGTTTTTAATTGAGCTAGAAGATCATTGTGCAATTGAAACGGTACTTATGCGTTATCATCACGGAAATACCATTTGTGTTTCTTCACAAGTAGGATGTAAAATGGGTTGTAAGTTTTGTGCTTCTACCAAAGACGGTTTTGAAAGAAGTTTGCTTGCTAGTGAAATTGAAGGACAAATGCTTACCGTAGAAAGATACACAGGTGAAAAGATTTCTAATATTGTGTATATGGGAATTGGTGAGCCATTAGATAATTAT
>CALXBS010000072.1 GCA_944386605.1 uncultured Clostridia bacterium
GGTACTCTAAATGTATTTGTAATAATATTTCCTACGATTCCTTTTGTATAGAATTCAAAACTTTCTTTTTCATCTACACTATATACTATCTCATTTCCTAAGCTATCGTATTTTGGTAAGTTTGTAAAGGTATATTTCCAATTTTCAGTTCCTGTTACTACTTGTTCTTGTACGATTTTTTCTCCTTCTTTTACTTGTAGTGTTACACTACTTGGTCTTTTTTGTGCTTCATTTTCATTGTCATTCCATTTCTTTTCAACGGTTACTTCTACCGTTTCATTTGGTACTTCAAATTTATTGGTTACTGTATTTCCTTCTACTTTTTCTTTTACATAGAATTTACTTCCACTATCTTTTTCATCGATTGTGTAACTTATTTCATTTCCTAAACTATCATACTTTGGTAATTCAAATGTATATTGCCAATTGGTTGTTTCACTTACTTCTTGTTCTGCTACTACATTTTCACCATTTTTTACTTGTAATATCACACTACCTGGACGTTTTCCTGCTTCGTTACTATTATCATTCCAACTCTTTATTCCTGTTATTTGTATTTTTTCATCTGGTACGGTAAATGTGTTTGTTATCACATTTCCTACTACTGCTTTCGTATAGAATTCTAAATCTTCTTTCTCATCTACTGTATAGACAATTTCTTCTCCATTATCATCGTACTTATCTAAATTTGTAAACGTTACTTTCCAATTATTTGATTCATTTGCTTCTTTTTCTTCTAGTAATACTCCACCTTTTTTCAACTGGATCGTTACTTTCTCTGGTCTTCTACTACTTCCTTCATCTCCTACCCATTTCTTTTCTACTTCTATTTCTGTTTTATCTACTTTATTTGTTATATCATTTCCACTTATCTCAGTTTTGTAATCTGTTACTGCTTCTTCTTCAATTGTATATACAAATTCATTTCCAGCATTATCTCTATATACTGGTACATTTTCAAATGTATAACTCCAATTATCTGCTTCTGTTACTTCTTTTCTTGCATATTCTGTTCCATCTTGTATTAATTTTACTACAATACTTACTGGTCTTAATCCTAATGCATTTTCATTATCTTCCCATATTTTTCTTCCACTTACTTCTTTTACTACATCTAATTTATATATTTCTACATTAACCTGGTTTGAATAGATTCCTTCTACATTATCAATTACACTTCCTAATGGATCGATTGCTCTCCAATTTGTCCAAAACATATTATTTGCTGATGTCATAAGTGTTTTATCATCTGGTGCCTGCATTTTTACTAGAACAAATACAACATTATTTGGTGTAAGTTCCATTTCTCCACCATCTGCATTATATCTTAAATCTATACAAATTGATTTTACGGTACTTTTATCCACACTATCATCTAATAATTGCCACTTATCTGGTACTTCTGTTAGTTTTCCTGGATTTAATTCAGTAGAGTAATATACTTTTGGTGCATATCCTTTTGATTCTGCATAAGTCGTATCTACTCCTAAGAAGCTTCCTTTCCATCCAGTACTTATATCTGCTCCATTTTCATCTGTAATTGTTTCTATATTATCGTAAAGTATTAAATCTTTAATACTATTTGCTCCTGTGGTTACACGTAGCTTGTAATCATACTCTCCACCGCTACTCACTTCTGCTGTTCCTTCTACATATTTTCCTTGTGTCAAATCTGTTCTTACTTGTTTTATTACTGCTTGTTGTGAAGATACTGCATGCGTTATATTTAAAGTATTTTTATCATATAATAATCTTTCTTCTGTGTCTCCATCCTGATCTATATCACTTGCTAAACTATCGTATTTTCCATTATCAGCTATTGGAGCACCATAATAACTATATTCTTGATTGTTCCACATACCATATACATAGTTTGTATAACTTGTTCCATATTCTAAGATACTATCATATGGTATTTCTACATCTATATAATAGTATATAGACGAGTTAAATGCTCTTGTTAAATAATCACTCCAATCTATTTCATTTAAATTAGTAGTTATTATAATTTTGGTTCTTCCACTATCTTGATAGTTATAATCTATTTCTACTTTGGTATGTTCTTTTATATAATTTTCTACATCTTCCATGCTTGTAAAAGTTGTACCATCCTTTAATTTTAAATTTTTATATCCAACAGTAACAGACAAATTATTTATAATTTCTTCTTCTTCAAATTTTAAATTTATCCCTATGGGTAAAATATCATATGTTTTAATGATTACATCTCTATTTACTTCATAGTAAGCCAATTTTAATTCACTTTCTAAGCGATATTCATATGTGTATTTTTCTTCTACTACATTATTTTGTAATTTAAATCCTTGTTCATCAATAGCCAATTGGAAATGACCCTTTAATAAACTTATAGTATCATAATCTCTTTGCATATAAGTTCCATACATTGCCTGATCATATTCAGCTATTCCTAATTTAGTAGCCTGAGTAACATAACTATCTAATGTTGGCTCATTTACTAACGTTCTATTTCCTTCTTCATCTTTATGATATACTTGCATATAATCAAAATTATATATTGCTCCCGCTGCACAATCTTGTGTATATATACTTGTACTTACTTCTATTACATTCTTATTAACCAAATCATTAACTGTATATATTGTTTTATCTAGATCCTTTATTATTACTTTTATTCCTACTATATTATTATTATCAAATGTGATCGTCTGACTTGTTTCTCCTGTTATCCCTGTTTGATAACTTACATATTCATTTGTATCTTTATATCTTACCTGTAACTCCCATTTATAGCCTATTAATTTTTCTCCTTCGCTTTCATTATATTTATTATATGTATAAAACACTGGTATTTTTACCTCAGTGAAATGATACTCATCTTCCTCTAATTTTGTTACTTCTCCATCTTCTCTTGTAATATATAATAAATCATCTCCCACTTCTACATCCATTATAGAGTCCGTATAAAATGCTGTTGGATATAACTTCCAGTCAAATGTATGACCTCCTTCTAATTTCATACTAGTTGCATAAGTACTTGAAACATTTGTATCCTTTGATATCTCATACAAATCACCTTTATACTCAAAATCAAAGTCTACTAAACTTACTGTTCTAGTTACTTCTGTTAACTTTTTTATTTCTTCTTCATCTTCAGATCTTCCCCATAATTCTGTTATAGTGGTTACGCTATCTCCTTCTTGATATTTATTTTTTGGATAACCTACGTAATAATAATGATAATAATCAGCACCATAATAATAAGAAGAATATAAATAATAATATGTATTTCCCTCTTGTGCTTCTATTTTATTTAAATCTTCATCATACAATACACATCCCTCTGGCAATTCTTCTTTAATACATTTTGATGGAAATATAGAATTACGACCATCTATCTGTTTATTATTTTCTCCATATTCTGATATTACTCCATTATCATCATTTACATAAAAATAATATCTTACCCAATAATAATTATCTAATATATCTTCTATTGGAGTATAATCGACCTTAGCCGCTACTGTTGCATAATTCCTTAAAGTATAACTTTTTTTCGTACTTGTATAATGAAAATTACAAATATTTGATTCCATTGCTATAATTTCATCTGACTGTATATTTTCCTTGATTTTTGCTTGATATTCTAGATCCGTTTGTATTCTTAATCTTGGTAATAAATTATATACAATTTGTATGGTTCCTTCAAAATGTTCATTTACTGTTATCGTCATATTATTAGTAAATGTGTATATATTCTGACTTTCATTATAACTATAACTCCAGTCATATTGTTTATTACTAGTATTTTTTTTATCAGCTGCCACTACTACATTATTTGCTAACCATTTTTCATAAGAATTTGAACTTGATTGCGAAAAACTTCTCCAATATTCACTAAAACTATCTTTTGCTATTCCTGGTATTTCTACTACAATTTCTCCTGGCTGATATTCTTTCCCTGTTGTACACGCATAATTAATTTGCATAACTAATTGTCTTGTTTCATCTTCATTCGTTGCATTCCATGTAAAATCTGTAATTGCTTGATCAGGTGTATCACCACTTTTATCATACATCACAAGTTGTATATTCCAGTTATTATCTGTTACTTCGATGGCATTCTTTTTGGTTAGTGATCCTATAGTAATGGTAGACATAGTTGTAATCAAAAATAGCCACAAAAATATTGTAAATATCGATACTTTTCTTTTACGTTTTTTCTTGCTTTCTTTTGGCTTTTCTGTGCTTTTTTCACGCTTTTGCATATTTTTTCCTCCTTTGCTTTTTCTTTAGTTTTTGCATTTTTATGTTATTTATTCTTTTTTGCATAATTGGACTATAACATAGTTTTTTGAATGTTTTTAAAACTATGTTGTGTGTGTGTGTGTGTGTGTGTGTGTGTAGTCCAATCATACTTTCAAAACTTTTTGTTAACAT
>CALXBS010000073.1 GCA_944386605.1 uncultured Clostridia bacterium
ATTTTTTATCTACCCATATTTCTATTTTTTCATCTGGTACCACAAATTTATTTGTTACTACATTTCCTTCTACTCCTGTCTTTTCATAGAATTTACTTCCTACTTCTTTTTCATCTATCGTATAATTTATTTCATTGCCTAACTCATCATATTTTGCAAGTTCAAATTCATAGCTCCAATTATCCTCTTCTGTTACCACTTGTTCTGTTACTACTTCTTCTCCGTTTTTTACTTGTAATATTACACTTTCAGGACGTTTTCCTGCTAAATTATTGTTGTCATCCCAGTTTTTACTTCCAACTATTTTTACTCTCTCATCTGGTACTACAAGTTTGTTGGTTATTTTTCCTCCTACAATTTCTTTTACATACCATTCATCACTTGCAAAAGTTTGTTCATCTACACTATATACAATCTCTTCTCCTAACTCGTTATATTTTTCTAAAGCTTTAAAGGTATATTTCCAATTAGTTTCTTCATTTAACGTAATTTTCCTTATGACTCTTCCTTCTCTTTTTAATTCTACTACAATCTTTTCTGGTCTTTTTCCTGCTGCATTTCCATTATCATTCCATATCTTTTCTACTTCAAATTCAGTTAAATTTACTTCATTAATGATATTATTTCCCTCATAACTTGTTATATAATTTACTACTGGTACTTCCTCTACCTTATACTCATATTCATCTTTTTCATTATTTCGATACATTGGTAGATTCTCAAAGGTATAACTCCAATTATCCTCTGCAGTTATCGTTTTCTCTGCATATATTTTTCCATCTTGCCTTAATCTTACCGTAATACTTTTTGGTCTGGTATTATTTTTATTATCTTCGTCTATCCATATTTTTTCTCCTTTAAGTTCTGTTAATTTTACCTCATTAATAATATTATTTCCTTCATAACTTGCTATATATCCTTCTACATAATCTTCTTCTATACTATATTCATACTTCGTTCCTACATTGTCTTTATATACTGGTACATTTTCAAATATATAACTCCATTTATCACTCTCTGTTACTATTTTTCTTGTATATTCTACACCATCTTGCTTTAATTTTACAGTAATACTTGCTGGTCTTGTGTTATTCTTGTTTTCTTCATCTACCCATATTTTTTGTCCACTAATGCTTGTTGTAATATTTGTTTTATTAATTTCTACATTTACCTGATTGGAATAGATTCCTTCTACATTATCAATGATTCCTCCTAATGGATCAATCGCTCTCCAATTTGTCCAGAACATATTACTTGCAGATGTTGTCAAGGTCTCATCATCTGGTGCCTGCATTTTTATTAACACAAATACAACGTTATTTGGACTAAGCTCCATTTCACTTCCATCTGTTTTATATCTTAAATCTACACAAATGGATTTTACAGTACTTTTATCTACACTATCATCTAATAACTTCCATTTATCTGGTACTTCTGTTAATTTTCCAGGATTTAGTTCTGTTGAATAGTATACTTTTGGTGCATATCCTTTTGATTCTGCATAACTGGTATCTACACCTAAGAAACTTCCTTTCCAGCCTTGACTTACGTCTGTTCCGCTTTCATCTGTGATCGTTTCTATATTATCATAAAGTATTAAATCTTTGATACTATTTGCTCCTGTTGTTATACGGAGTTTGTAATCATATTCTTCACCAGCGCTTGCTTCTGCCGTTCCTTCTACATATTTTCCTTGTGTTAAATCTGTTCTTATTTGTTTTATTACGGCTTGTTGTGACGATACTGCATGAGATATATTTAAAACATTAGACTCATATACTAAATAATCTTCTATACTTCCATCTTGGTCAATATCTTCTGCTAAACTATCAAAACTACCTTTATCTGTATAATATTTCAAACTTGGAGCAACTGAATCCTGGTCACTCCACATACCATATATATAATTTGTATAGCTTGTTCCATATTCTAATATACTATCATATGGTATTTCCACTTTTACATCATTTCTAAAATAAAAAATTGATTCATTTATATAATTAGTTGCATAATAACTCCAATCAAATCCACTTAAATCAAATTCTATACCTATTTTGGTTCTTCCACTATTTTTATAATTGTAGTCTATTTTAACCGTTGTGTGTTCCTTAATATATGCTCTTAGTTCGTTTAAAGAAAGATATCTGGTTTCACCTTTTAACTTAAAATATTTATAATAAGAATTCAGATTACATATTTCTAAGCTTTGAATAATTTCTTCTTCATTAGTGTCCAAATATATTCCTTTTGGTAAAATATCATATACATTAAGAATTACATCATTATTAATTTCATAACAGTGAATTCCTAAACGAGTAAATATATTATAGGTACATGAATAACTTTCTTTAGATCCATTATTTTTTAAATTACTATTACTCTTTCCTACTTTAAACGCAAACTCTCCTTCTTCTATTTCATAAGCCTTATAAGCTCGTTGCATATAAGTTCCATATGTTGCCAAGTCATATTCTGCTATTTTTAATTTTGTAGATTCTGTATCATAGCTTTCTAATGTTGGTTCATTTACTAAAGTTCTATTTCCATTTTCGTCTTTATGATATACTTGCATATAGCAAAAATTATATAAATTTCCTGGGCCACAATTTTGCGTTTTTATATTGGTTACTACACATACACTGCTATATAAGTTTCGATTATACAATGTTTTATCTAAATCTTTAATAATTACTTTTACAGCAGCTATTTCTTCATCCTGAAATTCTATAGAATCGTTTAATTTTTCATTACTTTGACTTCCACTAAATGTTTCTCCTTCACCTGATATACCAGTTTTATAACTTACATATTCATCTGTATTATCATACCTTACTTGTAATTCCCATTCATACCCTATTAAGGGATCTCCATCCTTTCCAGTATACTTATTATACGTATAAAATACAGGGATTGTTACTTTAGTAATTCGATATTCATCATCTTCTAATTTTGTTACTTCCCCATTTGACCTTGTTAAATATAACAAATCATCTCCTATTTCTACATCCATCTTGCTTCCCGTATAAAAAGCGACTGGATATAGTCCAAATCCTCTCTGTATTCCTGTTTCATTATATTTTATATGATTTACATATCTTAAACCTCCTAATCTATCCCCTTTTTCAATACTGTACAATTCTCCTTTATATTCAAAATCAAATTCTACTAATTCTACTGTACTTGTGGCTTCGGCTAACTTCTGCATTTCCTCTTCATCTTCATATCTTCCCCATAATTCTACTGTATTTGTTACTGTATCCCCTTCTTGATATTTATCCTTTGGATATCCTACATAATAAGAATTATAAGAATAATAAGTTTTTAGATAACAATACGTATTATCTTCTGCTAGACTTAACTTGGTTAAATCATCACTATAAAGTACACATCCTTCCGGTAAAATCTCTTTTATACTTTCAGTTCTAATATTCGCATTATTAGCCTCCTTATTTAAAAATAAACCATCTTGACCATAAGCACATATTGCACCATAATCTTCAGACACATCAAAACCATATCTTACCCAATAATAATCTTCTAATATATCTTCTATTGCTGTATAATCCCTCTTAGGTGCTGTTTGATATTTTATTGTCAATCCATATTTTTTCTTAGTGCCCATATAATGAAAATTACAAACATTAGATTCCATAGCTATAATTTCATCTGCCTCTATGTTTTCTTTTATTTTAGCCTGATATTCTAAATCTGTCTGTATTCTAAATCTTGGATATAATGTATATACAATTTGTATTGTTCCTTCAAAATGTTCATTTTCTGCTATCGCTATATTATTTGTAAATGTATATAGATTCTTTTCTTTATTATAGCTATAACTCCAATCAAACTTTTTATCCTGATCTTCTTTTTTATCTGCTGCTATTACCACGTAATCTTCTAACCATCTATCATATATTTCATACATGTATCCACCTGTATTACTTCTATAATATTCACTTCTACTATTTCTCGAAAAGCCTGGTATTTCTATTACAATTTCGCCTGGTTGATATGCTTTTCCTGTTGTACATGCATAACTTATTTGCATAGCAAGTTGAGTTGAATCATTATTTTTTTGTGGTTCCCATGTAAACTCTGTAATAGCCTGATTAGGTGTATTTCCACTTCTATCATACATAAAAAGCTGTATATTCCAGTTATTATCTGTTACTTCAATGGCATTTTTCTGATTAAACATCCCTATAGTAATAACTGACATCGTAATAATCAAAAACAACCACAAAAATACTGTAAATATGGATACTTTTCTTTTTGATTTCTTGTTTTCTTTAGGCTTTTTTATTTCTTTTTCTTGCTTTTCCATATACTTCCTCCTTCTTTTTTATGTTTTTAAAACTACGTTGTGTGTGTGTGTGTGTGTGTGTAGTCCAATCAT
>CALXBS010000074.1 GCA_944386605.1 uncultured Clostridia bacterium
TCAAATGTATTGGTTACCACATTTCCTTCTACTGTTTTTACATAAAACTCTAGTGTTTCTTTTTCATCTACGGTATAGTTTATTTCATTTCCTAATCGATCGTATTTTGGTAAATTTGTAAAGGTATATTTCCAATTATTTACCTCACTTACTACTTGTTCTTGTACAATATTGGTTCCATTCTTGATTTGTAATGTTACACTTGTTGGTCTTTTCTGCGCCTCATTATTGTTATCATTCCAATTTTTCTCTGCTGTTATTTCTACTGTTTCATTTGGCACCTCAAATTTATTCGTTACAGTATATCCTTCTATTTTTTCTTTTACATAGAATTTACTTCCTGTTTCTTTTTCGTCTATTGTGTAAGTAATTTCATTTCCTAAACTATCATATTTTGGTAATTCAAATGTATACTCCCAATTTGTTGCTTCGGTTACAGTTTGTTCTTCTACTATATTTTCTCCATTTTTTACTTGTAATGTAATACTTGCTGGTCTCTTATTTGCTTCGTTACTATTATCATTCCAGCTCTTTATTCCTGTTATTTGTACCTTATCATCTGGTACTGTAAATGTATTTGTGATTACATTTCCTACGACTGTTTTTGTGTAAAATTCTAAATTTTCTTTCTCGTCTACAGTATATACGATTTCATCTCCATTTTCATCATACTTATCTAAATTAGTAAATGTTACTTTCCAATTATTGGATTCATTTGCTTCTTTTTCTTCTAGTAATACTCCACCTTTCTTTAACTGGATTGTTACTTTTTCTGGTCTTCTACTACTTCCTTCATCTCCTACCCATTTCTTTTCTACTTCTATTTCTGTTTTGTCTATTTTATTGGTTATATCATTTCCATTTATCTCAGTTTTGTAATCTGTTACTGCTTCTTCTTCAATCGTATATACAAATTCACTTACTCCTTCTTTATATACGGGTACATTTTCAAAGGTATAACTCCAATTATCTGCTTCTGTTACTGTTTTGACTGCATACTCTGTTCCATCTTGCATTAGTTTTATAGTAATGTTTGCTGGTCTTAATCCTAATGCATTTTCATTATCTTCCCATATTTTTCTTCCACTGATTTCTTTGGTAATAGTACTTGTATCTAATTCTACATTTACTTTATTTGAATTAATTCCGACTATATTATCAATTGGGTTTCCTGTTATTTCATCGATTGCTCTCCAATTTGTATAACACATATTTTTGCTTCCTACATTTCCACTTGCTGGTAATTCTTCTGGAGCTTGCATAACGATTGTTGCATACACAATACTATTTTCAGCTATTACCTTATCTTGTCCATCCGTTCCTGTTCTTAAATCTACGCATATAGACTTAATTTGTTCATTACTTACTCCACTTGGGGCTACCCATAATTTTTGTGCACTATCATAGCTTAATTCTTTCCATTCACTACTTTCTGTTAAACTTCCTGTTGTTTCATTTGTAGAATAATATACTTTTGGGGCAAATCCTTTCTCTTCTGCTTCTTCTGTACTTACTCCTACAAAACTTCCTTTCCAATTTTCTGTTCCGTCCAATGCTGTTTCTATATTATCATATATGATTAAATCCTTAACACTATTTGCTCCTGTTCTTGCTCTTAGTTTATACTCATACTGTTCACCTAAACTTACTTTTTGTGTCTTCGTTAAATAGGCGTCATTAGTTAAATCTGTCTTTACTGATACATGTACATCTTGACTGGTTGATACTGCGTCTAATATTGTAAATTGTTTTTCTGCATAAATTACATGTTCATTTGTAATACCATTTTGGTCAATATCTTCTGCTAATGAGTCATATACTCCAGTATCATATATACTTTTGCTTATACTGTTATTATAGCTAACATTATCAATTGAGTCATCAATATATTTTAAATATGTATTTATTAAATATGTAGTACCATATTCTGTATAAGCGTCATATGTCACTTTTATTGGTATACATAATATAAACCACCTATTATTCATCTCATAATTTTCATCGATAAAATCTAATGGAGAATCTTGCAAATCTAAAATAACTTCTATATACGTTCTTCCTGATCCTTTATAATCTTTATCAATATAAACATTTGTATGCTCTTTTAAAAATTCCCCATATTCTTTTAATGTTTGAAATTTTGTACCATCCTGTTTTTTTACTTGATTAATAATATTAGCTAGTGCAGTTGCTTCTATACCTGTATTTAGCAAATTAATAATTTCTTCTTTTGTTGCATTTAACTCCACTCCACTAGGTAAAAGGTAATATATTTTATACCCTTTAAAATCAGATTTTGTGCCTACACTATCTTCCTCATAAGAAAAATAGGATTTAATATTTGTATAGAAAAATTCATTTTCCACATCCTTTTCAGCAGAAAAATTAAAGAATTCTATACCATTTGAAATTTTTGTTCCCATATCATATATTACTTTTGCAATATCTCTTTGAATGGCATTGCCATGCACTTCTCTATCATATTCTTCAATCCCTAAGCTAGCTATATTTTCAGAATAATTTCCTATATTTTGCAACTCTTCTATTCCTTCATCATTTTCTGCGTAAACTTTTAAAAAATCACATGTATAAATATATCCTTCATCTAATACGTCTACTTTATTTATTTTTAGAATACTCTCAAACTGAAAATATCCACAAAATGATTCTTTTACATCATAAATTTCTATATACCAACCTACTACTTTTTCTTCATCTTTAAATATAATCTTTTGTTTGTCGCCATTTTTAAACTTATCACCATACTGTACATATTCATTACTTCCTGCATATCTTACAAATATTGCACAATCATATTTTCCACTTTCAATCACTACATTATTTCCATTTGTAATTCCTCTCATGTCTAAATTGATTTTACCATAAATATATTCATCATCACTTAATCTAGAAACAATCGTATTTTGCTCGATTGCTACTATATCATTTCCAATACAGATATCTAATGGCTTTCCAGTATAGATTATATCAATAGTATTACTCCATCCATTACTGATAACACTTTTATTATTTTTTATGGCTGAATAATCAATTGATTGCTGAGTACTTACAAAATTATCAATACTATATAACTCGCCAGTATACTCAAATATATAATCATTTAAATTAATAGGTAAAGTTGTACTACTTAATAAACTAGTCTCAATTTCATCTGTATAAATTCCATACATACTACAATTTGTATTAATAGTCTGATCTTGATACTTATCTTTTGGATATCCTACATAAATCGTTTCTGCTATTTCTACTTTATTATCATAATAATCATAACGATGATAATTAAGATATTGAGAACCCGTCTTTTTAAAATAAATATGATATGTTCCATCTTCATTTACTTGTAATGGTTGTTGTGTATAGTCTAAAACAATACAATCTGAATCAAAACTTTCTGCAAAATATTCTGTATCTTTTTGCGTATTTCTTACATTTTCATCTATTGTCTTTCCTGTATATCTATATCTAACCCAAATATAATCATCTGCACCTTCTGGTAAACCATCATATGACGTTATTTTCAAAGCCTCTTTTGTTAATGAATATTGTTTTTTGTTAGAATCAAAATAAAAATTAGTTTCATTAGAATATACATAATCATTCAATGAAGCTTGTAATACTGTGTTTCCAAGATTACTTACTGTATAAAAGGCATCAAATTTATATGCCATTTGAATAGACGCTTCAAAGTTTGTTTCTTCTTCTATCGCATAATTATTTGAAAAAACATAAGTATTTGTTGCCTGGTCATATTCATAACTCCAATCATATTGTTTACTAGTATCTGTTATTTTATCTGCGGCAATTACGATTTCTGAATCGTTATTTGTTGCATTTCTATCATAAAAATAGTTTTCTAAACTTGTGACTCTAATTTGTAACTCACCAGGTGCATATTCTTTAATAACATCTGTATTTCTATACGTGACTTGTACTGTAATTGTTCTTTCTTCATTATACTTTGTTGCACTCCAATTTACTTCTGAAACCTTTGTTGCTCCATTATCTACAGTACTATCATACATATCTAAGGTTATTTCAAAGTTATCATCCGATATATCTACCAATGCACTTTTTTGAGATAATGAACTTACTACTATGGTAGACATGGTTGTAATCAAAAATAGCCACAAAAATATTGTAAATATGGATACTTTTCTTTTTCGTTTCTTCTTTATTGTTTTTGCATTTTTTCCCTTTTCCATATATCCATTCTCCTTTCACTTGTGTTTTATGTTATTTATTCTTTTTTGCATAATTGGACTACAACATAGTTTTTTGGATGTTTTTAAAACTATGTTGTGTGTGTGTGTGTGTGTGTGTAGTCCA
>CALXBS010000075.1 GCA_944386605.1 uncultured Clostridia bacterium
TTTGGTAATTCAAAGGTATATTGCCAATTCATTGCTTCGGTTACGGTTTGTTCTTGTACAATATTGGTTCCATTTTTTACTTGTAACGTGATACTTGTTGGGCGTTTTCCTGCCTCATCACTATTATCATTCCAACTCTTTATTCCGGTTATTTGTATCTTATCATCTGGCACTGTAAATGTATTTGTAATCACATTTCCTACAATTGATTTTGTATAAAATTCTAAATCTTCTTTCTCATCTACGGTATATACTATTTCATCTCCATTATCATCGTATTTATCTAAGTTTGTAAACGTTACTTTCCAATTATTTGACGCATTTGCTTCTTTTTCTTCTAGTAATACTCCTGCCTTCTTTAGCTGGATTGTTACCTTTTCTGGTCTTCTAGTTGTCCCTTCATCTCCTACCCATTTCTTTTCTACTTCTATCTCTGTTTTATTAATCTTATTTGTTATATCGTTTCCTATTATTTCTGCTTTGTAGTTGGTAACTGCTTCCTCTTCAATTGTATATACAAATTCATTTCCGGAATTATCTCTATATACTGGTACATTTTCAAATGTATAATTCCAATTATCTACTTCTGTTACTGTTTTGACTGCATATTCTGTTCCATCTTGCATTAATTTTACAACAATGCTTGCTGGTCTTAATCCTAATGCATTCTCATTATCTTCCCATATCTTTTTTCCACTGATTTCTTTTACTATATCTAATTTATATATTTCTACATTAACTTGGTTTGAGTAGATTCCTTCTACATTATCTATCACTGTTCCTAATGGATCAATTGCTCTCCAATTTGTTGAGAACATATTATTTGCTGATGTCATAAGTGTTTTATCATCTGGTGCCTGCATTTTTACAAGAACAAACACAACATTATTTGGTGTAAGTTCCATTTCTCCGCCATCTGCATTATATCTTAAGTCTACACAAAGCGATTTGACGGTACTTTTATCTACACTATCATCTAGCAACTTCCACTTATCTGGTACTTCTGTTAATTTGCCTGGATTTAGTTCTGTTGAATAGTATACTTTTGGGGCATATCCTTTGGACTCTGCATAACTTGTATCTACTCCTAAGAAACTTCCCTTCCAGCCAGTACTTATATCTGCTCCACTTTCATCTATGATTGTTTCTATATTATCATAAAGTATTAAATCTTTGATACTATTTGCTCCTGTTGTCACACGTAATTTATAATCATACTCTTCACCAGGGCTTACTTCTGCAGTTCCTTCTATATATTTTCCTTGGGTTAGGTCAGTTCTTACTTGTTTTAATACTGTCTGTTGTGAAGATACTGCATGAATTATATTTAATATAGTAGACTGAAACAATAATTTTTCTTCTGTATCCCCATCTTGATCTATATCACTTGCTAAACTGTCCAGTATACCATTATCATCAATAGCATTATCATAACTATACTTCTGATTATCCCACATACTATACATATAATTTGTATAACTTGTTCCATATTCTAATATACTTTCATATGGTATTTCTATTTTTAAATCATATTGTATAAAGAAATTATTATCTAATTCATTAACTAAATAATAACTCCAATCAATTTCCTTTAAGTCAGTTATAATACTTATCTTAGTTCTCCCACTATCTTTATAATTATAATCAATTTCTACTTCTGTGTTTTCTTTTATATAATTTATAAAATCATTCTGGCTTGCAAAAGTTGTTCCATCTTTTAATTTCAAGTTTTTATATGCATTATATTTATCATATATCTCTATACTATTTATAATATTTTCTTGATTATTACTTAAATACATTCCCTCTGGTAATATATCATATGTTTTTATAACCACATCTTCATTTACTTCATAATAAAGTAACCTTAAATAATTTCTTAATGCATATTCATATGTATACTTTTCTTCTTCCACATTATTTTGTAAACTATACCCTATCTTTTCTACACCTAATTTAAAATACCCTTCCGTTATATCTGCATTATTACTAGCTCTTTGCATATATGTTCCATAAGTTGCTTGATCATATTCTGCTACTTTTAATCTTGTAGACTCTGTACTATAGCTATCTAGTGTCGGTTCATTTACTAATGTCCTATTTCCTTCATCATCCTTATGATATACTTGTAAATATGCAAAATTAAATATCTTTCCTCCTGCCACACAATTTTGTGTATGTATATTGTTTTTTACAATTATTGCATCACCAATCGTAGAACCATGATACAAAGTTTTATCTAAATTTCTGATTACTAATTTTATTCCTACTATATCATTATTTTCAAATTTTATTGACTGACTTTTTTCTCCTGTTATTCCTGTTTGATAACTTATATACTCATCTGTTCCTATATATCTTACTTGCAAATCCCATTCATATCCTATTAATGGATCTCCTGCTTCTCCACTATATTTATTATATGTATAAAATACTGGTATATGTATTTCTGTAAAGTGATACTCACTTTCTTCTAATTTTGTTACTTCACCATTTTCTCTTGTAATATATAATAAATCATCTCCTATTTCTACATCCATTAAGGAATTGGTATAAAATGCTGTTATATTACACCACCATAAAAACTTCTCACCTTCTTCTGATTTTATTGCATTTAAATAATGTCGATCTGTAGAACTAATAAATTTTGATATTCCATACAAATCACCTTTATATTCAAAATCAAATTCCACTAAACTTACTGTTCCATCATTTTCTGTTATCTTTTGCATTTCTTCTTCATCTTCATATCTTCCCCATAATTCCGCTGTATTTGTTACACTATCTCCTTCTTGATACTTATCTTTTGGATATCCTACATAATAATCATCGATAGAGTAATTTTCTCCATTCAAATAATAATATGTATTACCTTCTTGAGGTTCTATTTTATTTAAATTCTTATCATATAATACACATCCTTCTGGTAATTCTTCTCTGATACATTTAACACTTGAATTACCTAATTTATTACTTTCTCCATAAGCTTGTACTATTCCATCATTATTACTTAAAACTTTAAATCTATATCTTACCCAATAATAATTATCTAATATATCTTCAATAGGAGTATAATCTATTTTAGGAGCTACTAATGAATCTATTTTCAAAGTATAATTTTCTTTATTACTTGTATAATGAAAATTACAAATATTGGATTCCATTGCTATAATCTCATCAGACTCTATATTTTCTTTTATTTTTGCCTGAAATTCTAAATCTGTCTTTATTCTAAATTTTGGAAATAAATTATATACAATTTGTATCATTCCTTCAAAATGTTCATTTTCTGCTATTGTCATATTATTAGTAAATATATATACATTTTTTTCTTCATTATATTGATAACTCCAATCGTATTGTTTATTACTGATATTTTCTTTATCTGCAGCAACAACTATATTATTTTCTAACCACTCATTATATGTTTCATCACCATAACCAGTTGGATTTCTCCAATATTCACTAAAACTATCTTTAGCAATTCCAGGTATTTCTACTACGATTTCTCCTGGTTGATACTCTTTTCCTGTTGTACAAGCATAATTAATTTGCATAACTAATTGTTTAGTTTCAGCTTTATTAGTCGCATTCCACGTAAAATCTGTAATGGCTTGATCTGGTGTATCACTGCTTCTATCATACATAACTAAATTAATATTCCAGCTATTATCTGTTACTTCTATTGCATTCTTCTTTGTGAGTGATCCTATCGTAATAGTAGACATCGTTGTAATCAAAAATAGCCACAAAAATATTGTAAATATGGATACTTTTCTTTTACGTTTCTTTTTTATTGTTTTTGCATTTTTCCCCTTTTCCATATATTCAATCTCCTTTCGCTTGTTTTTTTATGTTATTTATCTTTCTTAGTATGCTACCTACGACATAGATTTTATATTTCTAAAACTATGTTGTGTGTGTGTGTGTGTGTGTGTAGTGTAATCATGCTTTCAAAGATTTTTGTAAACATAATTCTGTTTGCTTTTTAGCAATATTTCTATTACAACCGCATACTACCATTTTTAACTTTTTTCTTCAATATTTTTAAGACAAAAAAATCATGGACTTAGCCATGATTTTTCCTTATTGATTCATTAATTTTTCATACTTTTCTTTTGGTTATTTTTAGTCATAACAAATACTACAATTCCAGAAATTGCTAGAAATGCTACTATTACATATACCCAAACTGGTATATCCGATGTATCTACTGGCGGTTCATAT
>CALXBS010000076.1 GCA_944386605.1 uncultured Clostridia bacterium
AGAATCATCATGATAATAGAAAAAATCACCAATAAGAATTTTTCAAATCCTTTCATAAAACCCTCCTTAGTTATACAAATGATATAGCCCGAACTAAACAAATAAGTAGTTTGGGCTATAAACATAAGTTACATGATATCTTATTCTTCTTCAGCTACTTCTGCTGCTTCTTCTTTTTTCTCAAAAGAAATTCCTTGTACATTAATATTTACTGCTGCAACTTCTAATCCAGTCATTGTTTCTACTGCATTTTTAACAGCATTTTGAGCAGCCCATGCAACATCTGGTATTTTTACACCATATGTAACATTTACATATAAATCAATTGTAACTTTTTTACCTTCAAGTTCAATTTTTACACCTTTTGAATATTTTTTATTGCTTCCTAGAATTTGGTTAATACCATCTACAAATCCTAATGTCATTCCAGCTATTCCTTCTACTTCTGAAGCAGCTAGTCCAGCAATAATTCCAATAACATCTTCAGAAATGTTTAAATTAGTTGAAATTTCTACCTTTGGTTGTTCTACAATTTCGTCCTTTACTTCTTCTTTTTTACTCATAATAACTTCCTCCTTAAAATGATGGTGTCTTACTACACATCTAACATTATTATACCCTAAAAGTTTTTAAAAGTCACGTATTTTAGTAAAAATTTCATAAAATATCACAATTTTTCCACTAAACCCTCATATGGCCTATCATTAGATAATTTTCTCTCCTAATTTTGCTCCACCGATTAAATGAAAATGCAAATGTGGAACCATCTGTCCTGCATCTTCTCCACAGTTACAAATGATACGATACCCTTCTTCTTTAATACCACAAATTTCTGCCACTTGATCTACTACACGATAAATTTCTGTAATATAGCGTACATTTTCATCTGTGATATGATTAGTATCTTGAATATGTATCTTAGGAATCAAAAGCACATGCACAGGTGCTACTGGATGAATATCTTTAAAAGCCAAAACATATTCATTTTCAAATACTTTGGTAGATGGGATATCACCATCTACAATATGACAAAATAAACAATCTTGCATTTTTCTTCCTCCTATTTACATTTCTTTATATATTTTTCACCTAGTTTTTCTTTGATTAATTCACGGAATTTTTCCATATCTCCTGTACTTTCAAAACCAGATTTTTCTACTATAAAAGTTTGAATTTTATTCATAAATAAGTAAAAATAATCATTTGTTTCATAAGCTTGATAAATTTTTTCATATTCTAATTTTGTATTAGAAAATTGATTAATGACTTCTAATTCATTTTCATAAAACAAAAACTCGTTATGAAGTCCATCTTGATTTAATAAATTATCTGAACGATACACTTTTTTACTTTGAATATGTGGTAACATAATGGTAAATACAATAAAGAAAGCAGCTATACACATATAAAATATTCCATTTACAACTCTATCTAACGCAATTAAAAAGATTCCTGAAAGCATTAAAATAACAATACATACAATTAAAAATGTAAGACTTGCTCTTCTTCTTGTATATAAATTAAATTTATTTAACTCTAAATAAGCAGCATAATCATAAGTTGTTTGATTTTTTATTTTTATCTCTTCTGACATAATCCGTCACTCCTTAATCCACAAATTTGGCTTTTATTCTTCTAACCCCACTTGAAACTGCTTCTTCTTTTACAATTTTTATATGTTTTAATTCATTGGTATTTTTTACATGAGGTCCACCACAAATTTCCTTTGAAAATCCTTCTATAGTATACACTTTTACAACTTGCCCATATTTATCATCAAATACACCTTTTGCACCATATTTACGTGCATCTTCTAGACTCATTTCTTGCCATGTTACATTTAATCCTTTATCAATTTGTTCATTTACCATATTCTCTACTTGATCTAATACTTCACGTGATACTTTTTCTGGATTAGAAAAATCAAAACGAATTCTTTCAGCAGTAATATTAGATCCTTTTTGCATAACATGATCTCCTAAAATTCTTTGCAAAGATTCTAGTATCAAATGCGTAGCAGTATGATAAGCAGTTGTAATTTCACTATGATCTGCAAGACCGCCTTTAAAAACACCTTCTGCACCTTGTCTAGATTTTTCTTGATGTTCTTCAAAGCATTTTTTAAATCCTTCCATATCAATCTTAAAACCGTTTTCCTTAGCAAGTTCTCCTGTTACTTCTGGTGGAAATCCAAATGTATCATATAATCTAAATACGGTTTTTCCATCTATTAAATCTATATTTTCTTGTTTTAATCGATTGGTAATTTTTACAAATTCTTTTTCACCATTAACTAAGGTATTCATAAATCTGTTTTTCTCTTTTTTTATCTGTGCCATGATTTCCTGTGCATTTTGTTCAAGCTCAGGATACATTTCTTTTAATCCTTCAATCAGTGCTTCACATACGCTTACAATTTCATCTGTATTAAATTCTATTTTTCTCATATGACGAATAGCTCTACGAATCAATCTTCTTAAAATATATCCTTGACCAATATTACTTGGAACAACACCATCACAAATAAGAAGGGCAGCGGCTCTCATATGATCTGCTATGATTCTTAAAGATTCTGGATTTGGATTTTTAGACTTCTCTTGTACACATGTAATAATTGGCATAAACAATTCTGTTTCAAAAACATCTTTTTTTCCTTGCAATAAAAAGGTCATTCTTTCAAGTCCCATACCAGTATCCACATTCTTTTGTGCAAGAGGTAAAAATTTACCATCTGCAGTTTTATGATATTGCATAAATACATTATTCCAAATCTCAACATATTTTCCACAATCACATCTAGGCTCACAATGCTCAGAACATTTTGGAGCACCTGTATCTAAAAAGATTTCTGTATCTGGTCCACATGGTCCAGTTTCACCAGCAGGTCCCCACCAATTTTCTTTTTTAGGATAAAAATAGATTCTTTCTTTTGGAATACCACATTCTTCCCATACTTTTGCTGCTTCTTCATCTCTTGGTGCGTCTTCATCACCAGCAAAGCAAGTAACAGAAATTCGGTTCATGTCTATTCCTAATTCTTTTTCTAAAAACTCATAGCTCCAACGAATAGAGTCTTGTTTAAAATAATCCCCAAGTGACCAATTTCCAAGCATTTCAAAAAAAGTCAAATGACGATTATCTCCTACTTCATCAATATCATCCGTTCTTAAACATTTTTGATAATCTACCAATCTTTTTCCTTCTGGATGTTCTTCACCTGTTAAATATGGAACCAAAGGATGCATTCCTGCAGTTGTAAAAAGAACTGTAGGATCATTTTCTGGAATTAAAGGTGCCCCAGATATAATTTTATGTCCTTTGGATTCAAAAAATTTCAAATATTTATTTCTTAATTCTATTGCTTTCATGTCATTATCTCCTATTCTCTAATTCTAGCATATTATACCAAAAAACAAATACTTAGTCAACTAAGAAAAAAAGAAACCTAGGTAATCCTAAGTTTCTTTTAAATTATTTTTTATGAAATGAACTCACTTTTTTCATAACAATAAAACAAATGCCAAAAATAGCTACAACTAAAATAACTACATATATCCAAATAGATAGATCAGATGTGTCTGTTGGTGGTTCATATGTGCAAGTATTCACAATTGTATAGCCATCAATGGATTTTTCATAATACTCCGCTGTTTCTTTTTCATCTACGGTATACAAAATTTCATTTCCTAGCTCATCATATTTTGTAAGCTCAAATTTATGTCTCCAATTGTCCTCTTCACTTACTTCTGCTTCTGCTACGACTGTATCTCCATTTTTAATTTGTAGTATTACACTTCCTGGGCGTTTTCCATACTTGTTATCTTCATCTTCCCATTTTTTATCTACCCATATTTCTATCTTTTCATCTGGTACTACAAATTTGTTTATTACTACATTTCCTTCTACTCCTACTTTTTCATAAAATTTGCTTTCTACTTCTTTTTCATCTATCGTATATGCTATTTCATTTCCATTTTCATCATATTTTGCAAGTTCAAATTCATAGCTCCAATTATCCTCTTCCGTTACCACTTGTTCTGTTACTACTTCTTCTCCATTTTTTACTTGCAAGATTATGCTTTCTGGTCTCTTTCCTGCTAAATTATTATTGTCATCCCAGCTTTTACT
>CALXBS010000077.1 GCA_944386605.1 uncultured Clostridia bacterium
AATACTTTTATCTGTGCCTACTACATATTCTTCTTGTATTTGTGCATTTTCTAATACTTTATTTTTACTATAATCTAGCGTTTCATTAGAAACTTTATTTCCAAACTCATCTACTTCATAAATATAATATAATTTGGTACCATCATAATTATCAATTGTAACCTTTGTACTTCCTATTCCGTCTACTGTATTTATTGGATAAATATTACTTGTTGTATTATCTACATCATTTTCAAACAATCCTACATAGTAAGTAGCATTTCCTGTTTCATTTTTTACGACTTTATTAACTTCAATACTTGCACTAGTACTATGCGTTAAATCTAAAGATTTTCCACTCAATGTACTTCCTACTAAATATTGATTGTACAATATATCGCCACAAAAATCAGATCTCTTATCATAAAAATAAGCTACTTTTGTTTCAGAGTTTACTTCTAAACTAGTATCTTCTACATTTCCTATATATTCTAAATTTACTTTTGAAAGGCTATTAGGATAATTTAATATTCCATACAATATATTTTTATCTTTTACATAAATATATTGATACTGTCCTTTCCATACCATTTTGTTAGAAGTATTTTCTTTAAAGAAATTAGCATGAATATATTCTGGAATATATTCATTATTTTCTAAATCAAATCTAATTAAACTACTGCTAACTTTATCATTTATGATTTCATCTTCATTTACAATTAACCAATTTAACGCATTTTCATATTCTGATGAAATCGTAAATCCATCTGCTAATTTTTCTGTAAATACAACATAACCTGATTCATCAAAGACATCTTTACTTACACCAAATTCTAGTACTGCGTCTTTTTTCTCTTTTCCTATCCAATTAACATTACTATATATTTGAGACAGGCTTGGATATTTTTCCTGCACTGTGATTTTAAATTGATATACCTCACTTCCCTCATCATATTTTACTGTTTTAAAGTATTTATCATCTTTAAAATCTAAAAGTGTATCTCCTTCATACACACTCCATAGCATATCGCTTTCTAATTCACTCGTTTGCAATGCAAATTCAAAAGTATAATCAAAACCTGGTATAATTGCTATATCACAAATTAAGTTAGTGTCATTTCCTCTATGTAAATAAGCTTCATAATAAAAATTATCTCCTTGTTTTACATATAATCTTGGAATGAAATCATTTATTTCAGAAATATCTATACTTACTTCTGCATAAGAAAAGTCTACTCCTATTTTAAAGTCATAAGATTCTTTGCCTTCTATTATTTCTTGTACCATAAGAAAAACATATTCATTTTCATAACTTCCTAACAAGTTATCTTTTTCCATTATATAATAAGGACCTTCTATATAGAAATCTATATAATCTACTTCTGCGTCATTAAAACTTACTTCATAACTTACTTTATATCCTTCTACATCAAGACACCTTACAGTATACTTTGCATAATCTATATGATCTTTTGTAAGTCCCACTGCTGTTAAAAATTCATATGCCACTTCCTCTATTGCTTCCTCTGGAATTCCTACCATATTAGCTATCTCAGTAAAATCTATTTTCATATTTATCGTAGTATCAAATTGCATTTTTTGTATTTTAAATTCATAAATATCTTGATCTTCCGTAATTTCTCTTATGTAATACTCATCCCAATCATCATAAACTGCAATCTCTAATGGATTGTCATTTTCTAATATTTCATATATAACATTCGAACCTACATAAAATTCCATATAATTTACTGCTGAAAGATCTAAATCAATCTCATAAATAGCAATATTTCCTTCTCGTCCAACATATCGTTTGGTATATCCCTGCCCATTATATACATGATTCTTTGTAAGACTTAGTGTGTCTATAAAACTTTCTAAGGACTCATCTGCATATTCTTCAGGGATTGTACCATCATTTAAAAAATCTGAAAAATCCAGTCTTAATGTAATAGTTCTTTCTCCTTCTAGTCTATTTCCTTGAAAAACAGATCCAATCATAATGGTTCCCATAACTGCAATTAACAATATCCATAAAAAAATGGTAATAATAGATGTATTTCTTTTTCTAGACTTTTCTTCTAAACTTGCCATTGTATATTATCTCTCCTTTCATTATATTTTTTCTTTTTTTAAGGTAATTATTCTTTAAACTTACATTAATTTCCCCCACTTTTTAAAACTATGTTGTGTATGTGTGTGTGTAGTCCAATCATACTTTCAAGTTTTTTAATTAACATAAATCAAAAGATCCTTTCATAATATTTCTATTACAATCGCATATTACCATTCTTGTTTTATTTTCGCAATATTTTGTCAAAAAAAATCATGGACTATCTTCTTTATAATCCATGACTTTTTATTTATTATTTATTTTTATTCTTTTTCTTTATTATAATTAATACTACTATAATTGCAATAACAAAAATACTAATAGTTCCTATTCCTACATATTTCCATACTTCTATATCCGATGTTTCTATGGTATTGATCTTTTTATATTTCGCTATAAATGTAACATCCTTTTCTACCTCGTAATTACTTAAATTTACTTCTATTTCTACTCCATTTTCCACCACTATCCATTTATCAAATTCATAATTTTCATCTGATATAACAGATGGTACTAAAACTGGACTATTTCCATATTCTACTATTTCTTCTAATTTTTCTTCTAATCTTCCGCCTTCACTGCTTTCATATTTTACAGTATAGCTATCTTTTTTAAATTTTGCAACAAAGGTTGTATCCTCAGTAATTACATAGCTACTTGGATCTACTTCCTTTTCTACTCCATTTTCTATAACTACCCACTTATCAAAGTTATAATGATCATTTGCTATTGCATTTACTATAGTGTCAATTGTTTCTCCATCTTTTACTACTATATTTGTTTCTCCTTCTATTCTTCCTCCTTCTCCAGCTTCCAATTTTACAACATGTACTTTTTCTTCATACTTTCCAGTAATCGTTACTGTATCTTTATACTCATAACTTGTAGCAATGGTATTATCTACATAATATCTTGATCCTAAACCTGTTCCTATTATATCTGAACTGCCTGTTCCTACCATAGATACAATACTCTTATCAGTATCTATTTTCTTTTCTTCTTGTGCTTCTACATTTTCTAATACTTTATTTTTACTATAATCAATACTATCACTTGATATCTTATTTCCTGCTCCATCTACTTCATAGATATAATATGGTGTTGTACCATCATAACTTTCTATTGTAATCGTTGTACTTCCTATTCCATCCACTGTATCTATTGTATAAATTTTATTTGTTTTACTATCAACTTCGTTTTCAAATAATCCTATATAATAAGTAACATTTCCTGTCTCGCCTTCAACTAGCTTATTAACATCAATATTTGCAGTAGTATTTGTTTGAATACTTAGTTCTTTTCCCTCCAAAGTATATCCAGTATAGTCTTGAACTACAGAATATTGAGAAATTGAAAAACGAATTGCTTTTGTTTCAAGATTTACATCTAAATCTTTATTTTCAACATCATTATTATATTGTAATTTTACACTTTTCTGATATTTCTCATCTCCAAACATCGTATAAAGTATATTTTTATCTTTTATATAAATATATTCGTACTTTCCATTCCATGTAATATAATTGTTCCCTTGATGATAAAAATTAGCATATACACATCTTGGGATATATTCATTATTATCCAGATCCAATTTGATTATAAAAATGTCCGATTTAAAATCATCATTTATAATTTCGTCTTCGTTTACAATTAACCAATTAGGATCATTTTCATATTCTGGTGAAACAGTAAATCCATCTGCTAATTTTTCAGTAAATACTACCGTATTAGCAAGATTATCCTTGTTATAAATTGTATCACTAACTCCAAACTCTAATAAAGCTTCCTTTTTCTCTATATTATTCCATTTAATACTACTATATATAATTCCACTTAATTTTAAATCAAAATTATATTGTCTTTGTATATCACTACCATTTACTTTTTTTACATAAGCATTCATGGATTCATCAAAATCTAATGAAGTATCTCCCTCATATATTTGCCATATTTCTTCTGTATCTGAAATAAAATAAAAAGTATAATCTATATCTGGTAAA
>CALXBS010000078.1 GCA_944386605.1 uncultured Clostridia bacterium
CCTAAACTATCATACTTTGGTAATTCAAATGTATATTGCCAATTTGTTGTCTCACTTACTTCTTGTTCTGCTACAACTAAGTCTCCATTTTTTACTTGTAAAGTTATACTACTTGGACGCTTTCCTGCTTCGTTATTATTATCATTCCAACTTTTTATTCCGGTTATTTGTATTTTTTCATCTGGTACTGTAAATGTATTTGTGATGACATTTCCTACTACCGCTTTTGTATAGAATTCTAAATCTTCTTTCTCATCTACTGTATATACGATTTCATCTCCATTATCATCATACTTATCTAAATTTGTAAACGTTACTTTCCAATTATTTGTTTCATTTGCTTCTTTTTCTTCTAGTAATACTCCACCTTTTTTCAGCTGAATGGTTACTTTCTCTGGTCTTCTACTACTTCCTTCATCTCCTACCCATTTCTTTTCTACTTCTATTTCCGTTTTATCTACTTTATTTGTGATATCATTTCCACTTATTTCTTTTATATAGTCTGTTACTGTTTCTTCTTCAATCGTATATACAAATTCATTTCCGGCATTATCTCTATATACTGGTACATTCTCAAAGGTATAACTCCAATTATCGTTCTCTGTTACTGTTTTCCTTGCATACTCCGTTCCATCTTGCATTAATTTTACTACAATACTTGCTGGTCTTAATCCTAATGCATTTTCATTATCTTCCCATATCTTTCTTCCGCTGATTTCTTTTACTATATCTTTTTTACCAATTTCTACATTTACTTGGTTAGAATAAATTCCTTCTACATTATCGATGACACTTCCTAATGGATCAATTGCTCTCCAGTTCGTCCAGAACATATTATTCGCTAATGTCATAAGTGTTTTATCATCTGGTGCTTGCATTTTTACTAAAACAAACACAACATTATTTGGTGTAAGTTCCATTTCTCCTCCATCTGCATTATATCTTAAATCTACACAGATAGATTTTACGGTACTTTTATCTACACTATCATCTAACAATTGCCACTTATCTGGCACTTCTGTTAACTTTCCTGGATTTAGTTCAGTAGAGTAATATACTTTTGGCGCATAACCTTTTCTTTCTGCATAACTAGTATCTACTCCTAAAAAGCTTCCTTTCCATCCAGTACTTACATCTGCTCCATTTTCATCTGTAATTATTTCTATATTATCATAAAGGATTAAATCTTTAATACTATTTGCTCCTGTTGTTACTCGTAATTTGTAATCATACTCTCCACCAGCGCTTACTTCTGCCGTTCCTTCTACATATTTTCCTTGTGTTAAATCTGTTCTTACTTGCTTGATAACTGCTTGTTGTGAAGATACTGCATGAGTTATGTTTAATATATTTTTACGATATATTAATCTTTCTTCTGTATTCCCATCTTGATCTATATCACTTGCTAAACTATCATAATAACCATTATCAAGGGATGAATCATTATAACTATATTCTTGATTATTCCACATGCCATATATATAATTGGTGTAACTTGTTCCATATTCTAATATGCTTTCATATGGTATTTCTACTTGTATATTATAGGTTATATAAAAATATCTAGTATTTAATTCATCAGTTAAATAATAACTCCAATCTACTTCATTTAAATTCATTACAATACTTATTTTTGTCCTTCCACTATCTTGATAATTATAATCTATTTCTACTTCTGTATGTTCTTTTATATAATTTTCTAAATCTTCCTTACTTTCAAAAGTTGTTCCATTTTTTAACTTTAAAGTTTTATATACATTACTATTATCAATTAATGTTAAATCATATATTATTTTTTCTTCATTTGACTCTAAATATATTCCTTCTGGTAATATATCGTATGTTTTTACGATTACATCTTTATTTACTTCATAATATTCTAAATCCAAATAATTTGATAATGTATATACATAGGTATATTTCTCTTCTGCTATATTGGGTTGTAAGGTATTTCCACTTTTTCCTATATTTAATTTAAAAATTCCTTCTTCTAAATATGCACCAGCATACCCTCTTTGCATATATGTTCCATAGGTTGCTTGATCGTATTCTGCAACTTTTAATTTTGTAGCCTGTGTATTATAACTGTCTATTGTTGGTTCATTTACTAATGTTCTATTTCCTTCTTCATCTTTATGATATACTTGCAAATAATTAAAATTATAGATATATCTGCTTGCACAATCTTGTGTATGTATATTAATAGTTGTCGCTATGTAATCTTTAGATCCTATTCTGTTACTACTGTATAAAGTTTTGTCCAAGTCCTTAATAACTACCTTTATTCCTACTATATCTTTTCTTTCAAATTCTATATAATCATTTAATTTTCTGCTAGAGTTATTTAAATATTCACCTTCTCCTGTTATACCTGTTTTATACTTAATATATTCATTTGTTCCTGCATATCTTACCTGTAATTCCCACTCATATCCTAATATTATATCACCTATATCATCATTGTATTTATTATATGTATAAAATACTGGTATTTCCACTTTTAAAAAATTATATTCATCATCTTCCAATCTTGTTACATTCCCATTTGTTCTTGTTATATATAATAAATCATCACCTATTTCTACATCCATTACTGAATTTGTGTAAAAAGCTCTATAATGGAAAAAATAATCTCCTTCACCACCTTGCTCTGATTTTATTTCATTTAAATAATAACTAGATGCCATTTTATCTATATTATATAAACTTCCTTTATATTCAAAATCAAATGCTACTAAACTTGACTCTATAGTTGCTTCTGCTAATTTTTGCATTTCTTCTTCATCTTCATATCTTCCCCATAATTCTGCTGTATTTATTACTATGTCACCCTCATTATATTGATCTTTTGGATATCCTACATAATAATAATGATCCCCATATGTACTTGGCTCACTAGTTTGCAAATAATAATATGTATTATCTTCTTGAGCTTCTATTTTAGTTAAATCTTCATCATATAATACACATCCTTCTGGTAATGTTTCCTTAATACATGCAGCATTCTTTATACGCGTTTTTAATATATTAGAATTATTATCATATATACGTATTACTCCATCAGTAATAGCTATTTCAAAAGTATATCTTACCCAATAATAATTATCTAATATATCTTCTATCTTTGTATAATCTGCCCTAGGAGCCACTGTTGCATTCTTTTCTAAACGAACTCCATGCTTAATACTTGTATAATGAAAATTACATGCATTTGATTCCATTGCTATTATTTCATCAACTTCTATATTCTCTTTTATTTTTGCTTGAAATTCCAAATCTGTTTGTATTTTAAATCTTGAATATAAATTATACACTATTTGTATAGTCCCTTCAAAATGCTCATTTTCTTCTACAGTCATATTATTAGTAAATGTATACATATTATTTTCTTCATCATATACATAGCTCCAATCATACTGCTTAGCACTACTATCCTCTT
Source organism: uncultured Clostridia bacterium (assembly GCA_944386605.1). Classification (GTDB taxonomy): domain Bacteria; phylum Bacillota; class Clostridia; order TANB77; family CAG-465; genus CAG-465. The sequence continues at coordinate 3,440 of CALXBS010000078.1, forward strand.
TATCTGCTGCCACAACTACATTATTTTTTAACCAATAACTATATGATTCCCCAATATGATATGATTTTCTCCAATATTCACTAAAACTATCTTGCGCTATTCCTGGTATTTCTATCACAATTTCTCCTGGTTGATATTCTTTTCCTGTTGTACATGCATAATTAATTTGCATAGTTAATTGTCTAGTTTCATCTTCATCAGTTGCATTCCATATAAAATCCGTAATTGCTTGATCGGGTGTATCACTACTTCTATCATACATAACAAGTTGTATATTCCAATTATTATCTGTTACTTCAATTGCATTCTTTTTGTTTAGTGATCCTATTGTAATGGTAGACATGGTTGTAATTAAAAATAACCATAAAAATACTGTAAATATGGATACTTTTCTTTTATGCTTATTCTTGCTTCCTTTTGGCTTTTTTATTTCTTTTTCCTGCTTTTGCATATTTTCCTCCTTTGCTTTTTCTTTCGTTTTTGCATTTTTATGTTATTTATTCTTTTTTGTACAATTAGACTACAACATAGTTTTTTTGGAATGTTTTTAAAACTATGTTGTGTGTGTGTGTGTGTGTGTGTGTAGTCCAATCATA
>CALXBS010000079.1 GCA_944386605.1 uncultured Clostridia bacterium
TTGAAAGTCCATGATTTTTTGCTTAAAAGTACATTGTAAAAATAAAATAGAAATGGTAGTATGCGAGTGTAATAGGAATATTGCAGAAAAAGTCAAAGGTTTATGTTAACAAAAAACTTTGAAAGCATGATTGGACTACACACACACACACACACACACACACACACACACACACACAACATAGTTTTAAAAACATTCCAAAAAACTATGTTGTAGTCCAATTGTGTAAAAAAGAATAAATAACATAAAAATGCAAAAACTAAAGAAAAAGCAAAGGAGGAAAAAAGCATGCAAAAACAAGAAAAAGATACAGAAAAATCAAAAGAAAGTAAGAAAAAGCATAAAAGAAAAGTATCTATATTTACAGTATTTTTGTGGTTATTTTTGATTACAACCATGTCTACCATTACTATAGGATCACTCACAAAAAAGAATGCAATAGAAGTAACAGATAATGACTGGAATATACAACTAGTAATGTATGATAGAAGTAGTGATACACCGAATCAAGCAATTACAGATTGTACATGGAATGCAACAAGCTATAGTGAAACAAAACAATTAACAATGCAAATTAATTATGCATGTACAACAGGAAAAGAATATCAACCAGGAGAAATTATAATAGAAATACCGGGAATCAGGAAAGATAGTTTTAGTGAATGGAATAGAAGACATATAGCGAAGATGAGTAATTGGTTAAGAGATAATGCAATTATTGCAGCAGATAAAGCAGATAGTGACACGAAGCAATATGATTGGAGTTATGTATACGATGAAGAAAATAATATGTTTACATTTACTAATAATATGGTAATAGTGGAAAATGAACATTTTGAAGGAACAATTCAAATAGTATATAATTTAGAAACAGACTTTAAAATACAAACAGATTTACAGTTTCAAGCAAAAATAAAGGAAAATATAGAGTCTGATGAAATTATAGCAATGGAATCAAATATTTGTAATTTTCATTATACAAGTACAAAAAGAAGTTATATTTTAGACAAAAGAGCAGATGTAGCGCCTAAAATAGATTATACACCAATAGAAGATATATTAGATGATTATTATTGGGTAAGATATCGTTTTTACGTAAATAACAGTGATAATGGAATAATAATAGCATTTGATGAAAATAATGAGCACGTAGATAGTAGTTATACTTCCAAATCTATCAATTGTATTAAAGAAGAGTTACCAGAAGGATGTATATTATATGATCAAAATTTAAATAAAATAGAACCACAAGAGGGAAATATATATTATTATTTACAAGCTAAAACTAATGATTATAATGGTTATTATTATATAGGATATCCAAAAGATAAGTATCAAGAAGGAGATAGTATAACAAATACAGCAGAATTATGGGGAAGATATGAAGATGAAGAAGAAATGCAAAAATTAGCAGAAGCAACAATAGAGTCAAGTTTAGTAGAGTTTAATTTTGAATATACAGGTGATTTATATTCGATTTATAAAGGTTCAGATAATTATCAAGAAATAATGTATAGTAATAAAATAAAAGGAGATGGAAATATAGTAACTTGGGTACTTCCTGCTAGTGCTTTTTATACAGGAAGTAAAATGGATGTAGAAATAGGAGATGATTTGTTATATATTACACGAGAAAATGGAGAAGTAACAAAATTAGAGGATAATGAGTATCATTTTACAAGTGTTTGTATACCAGTATTTTATACATATAACAAATATAGTGGAAATAGAGGAGATAAATTAATAGGGTATGAATGGGAATTACAGGTAAGATATAAAAATACCAATGAATATGTAACATATAAAACAGGGATAACAGGAGAAGGAACAAAATTTTCCTATGAAGGAGGAATATATGTAGAGAATACGTTAAATGATTATATAGAATTTAATAATGATAATATAATAGGAATAAAAGTAATAATAAAAGATTTAGATAAAACTCTTTATACAACGGATGTATATAGGGCTTATAATTATAATAATGATATAAGGGTATATACCAACGTACATACTCAGAATCTTGAAGATGAAGGAAAAGTATATAATTTTGGTTATTTACAGGTATATCATAAAGCTGAAGATGGAAATAGAACTTTAGTAAATGAGCCAACATTAGATAATTATAATACACTTTCTACTCAATTAAAAATAGCAGAATATGATCAGGTGACTTATGGAACGTATATGCAACGAAGTTATAACACATATGATATAACACTAGGTAGATTAAATCTTTTAAATAGAAAAGAATATGGTACAATTGTAAATAATAATTTAGAAGAAAAATATGAATTTACCTGGAAGTTAAGGAATAATTTAAGCTTAATAAATTTTGATGTAGATAAAGAAGTAATTATAAAAACATATGATATATTGCCAAATGGAATAAATTTAAGAAATGGAAAAAATTCAATTGGTGTATATCTTGTTAAAGTAAGTAGTCGGTTCTGGTTCTAATGCAATTTATAACGATGAATCATATAAATATTTAAAATTAAAGGATGGAACAATATTTACATCTAGAGATGAATTGGAAAATTACATAAATGAACATACAGAAATGGAAATTGATTATAATTATAAGGATAGTGGTAGAACTAAAATTATAATAACCACTAATTTAAATGAAATAGATTGGAGTTATTTTCTTCAAGCAGAATTAAGGTTGGAAATAGAGAATGACATAGAAGTAGAAATATCATATGATAGTATATTAGAGTATGGTACGAGCTATAAAAATTATGTATATAGTATGTGGAATAATCAAGAACATACTTATGGAAACGACTACAGCAATGGCAACTGGGGAGCTTATTTTAATAGCAATGTAACTAGTGACAACGGAAAATATGAAAGTTTAGCAAATGATATAGATCAAGATGGAGATTCAGAAGAAATGCTAGCATATTTTTATACTACAGTAAATATAACACATGCAGTATCCTCACAACAGGCAGTCATTAAACAAGTAAGAACTGACTTAACACAAGGAAAATATGTAGAAGGAACTGCAGAAGTAAGCGCTGGTGGAGAGTATGATTACAAATTACGTGTGACAACAGGAGCAAATAGTATCAAAGATTTAATACTTTATGATAATATAGAGACAATTACAGATGAAAATGGGACAGATATAAGTGAAGGTTGGAAAGGAAACTTCTTAGGAGTAGATACTAGTTATGCAGAATCAAAGGGATATGCGCCAAAAGTATATTACTCTACTGAACTAAATCCAGGAAAGTTAACAGAAGTGCCAGATAAGTGGCAATTGTTAGATGATAGTGTAGATAAAAGTACTGTAAAATCCATTTGTGTAGACTTAAGGTATAAAGAAGATGGAACTGAAATGGAGCTTAGTCCCAATAATGTTGTTTTTGTTTTAGTAAAAATGCAAGCACCAGATGATAAGACACTTATGACATCAGCAAATAATATGTTTTGGACAAATTGGAGAGCAATCGATCCATTAGGAAGTGTAATTGATAATGTAGAAGGAATATACTCAAATCAAGTAAATGTAGAAATATATAAACTAGATGTAGTAAAAGAAGTAAGTGGAAGAAAGATATGGGAAGATAATGAAAATGAATTAGGCTTAAGACCAGCAAGTATTATCGTAAAATTAATGCAAGATGGAACAGAATATGCAAAAAAAGAAGTAACCGAGGCTGATAATTGGAGTTATACGTTTGAAAATGTACCGGTATATAGAGATAATGCCGGAAATGAATTTGTATATACAATTGAAGAAGAAACAGTAACAGATTATATAAAAGAAATAAGTGGAAATGATATCACCAATAAAGTAGATAAAACAGAAATAGAAGTAGAAAAGAAATGGGTAGGAGATGAAGGAAGTAGTAGAAGACCAGAGAA
>CALXBS010000080.1 GCA_944386605.1 uncultured Clostridia bacterium
TTCTAACTTATTTTCTTGAAAAATAGATCCAATTAAAATTGTACTCATAATAGCAATGAGTAATAGCCATAAAAATATGGTTATAATAGAGGTACTTCGCTTTTTTGTTTTTGTCTCTAAATCTGACATATTTTTCTCCTTCCTTTTTTCATTAGTTTTTCCATTTTCTTGTAATTTATTCTTTTGTTTAAAAACTATTTCTTTTTTTATATTTTTTATCTTTATACTAAATTATAGTATCATTACTAGATTTTTTTTACAATGTACTTTAAAGCAAAAAATCATGGACTTTTATAACATCCATGATTTTTATATACTAGAAATTAACTGTTTGCTCTTTAGCAAGTTTACCATTTAAATAAATTTGTAATTTTGCACTGCTATAACCACTAATTTCAAAACTTGTTTTGGTATCATCTTCTGAAAATGTTCTTTCAAATACAGTGTTGGTTGCACCACCATCAATACTTGCCGTTACTTTTACTGTAAAGTCTTCTCCTAGACTAGCACCGCCTTGTAAATCTACTAAATCCAAACTGATAGTTTTGGTAATCACTAATTTATTAATAGTAATCTCTACCAAATCCCCTTCTTTTAATTCTTGATTTTCAGGATAACTTTGAGCAATAACGACACCATTTGCTTTTGTAGTATCTTCACCTGTTTTTACACTAACAACAAGATTTTTATCTTCTAATGTCTTTTTTGCTTCTGCTTCTGTAGCACCTAATACATTAGGCATTAATACTTTTTCCTTGCCATCTCCAATACTTACCTCTAATTTAATGGTACTTCCTACTGGTCTTTCTTCATTTTTGTAATCTTGAGAAATAACAATTCCCTCTGCAATTTTATCACTTACGACATCGACTCTTTCAACAACAAATCCCTTTGTATCCTCTAATTCATATTTTGCTACTTTAAAATCTTTATTAGTAACATCTGGAACTGTCTCCATTTTTACACCTTTACTAACCACTACTTTAATTTTCTTATCTTTTGTCATAGTGCCTGGTTCTAAATCTTGTGAAATAATATTTCCAGCTTCAATTTCCTCGTTATATTCTTCTTTATCCTTAATAATTGATATTCCTTGTTCTTCATATAGCGTTACCATTTCTTCAAAGTTTTTATTCCTTAAATTAGGTACTTCAATTTCTCGATTTGCTTCTTCTTTTTCTTTTGAAATTCGATACATTCTAAAAGCAAAAACACCCACAATTGCAAGAATAATGACAGCAATAACTGAAACAATGATGATTGTTTTTTTCTTCTTTTTCTTTTTTAATTCTTCATCTTCTATTTTAATATTAGAATCATTTTCATCACTTGTTCCTCTGGACTCACTTCTTGCATAAGAACTTCTGGTATTTACAGGTGGTCTTGTTCTTACATTTGGTATTACTTTTTCATCATACATCGTAGAATCAATGGTTGGAATAACCTGTGTTGCCCCAGCTTCTACAGAGCTTGTATTTTTTACAATCATTGAATTTGGTTTTGATAAAGCAATCGAAATATCCGTTAATAACTCAGTCGCATTTTGATATCTTTCTGCGGTACTCTTTGCCATTGCTTTTAAAATAATTTGGTTTAAAGCAGGAGTTACATTAGGATTGATTACAATTGGCTCTTCTGGAGTATCTTGAATATGTTTTAATGCAACGGAAACAGGTGATTCTCCATCAAAAGGTAATTTCCCAGTAGCCATTTCATACATAACCACACCTAAAGAATAAATATCTGATTTTTCATCGGTATATCCACCCTTAGCATGCTCTGGTGAAAAATAATGTACAGATCCCATGGTAGTTCCAAAACTTGTAATAGTCGCACTGCTGGTATTGGTAATTTTTGCAATTCCAAAATCTGTTACTTTGGCAACCAAATTTCTATTTAAAATAATATTATGAGGTTTAATATCTCTATGAATAATATGTGCTTTATGTGCTGTCTCTAAAGCAGAAGCTACTTGCGCTGCTATTTTTAAAGTAATCTCACTAGACAAAGCTCCATGCTCTTCAATATAGTCTTTTAAAGTTTTGTTTTCTAGTAATTCCATTACAATATAATTAATATTTCCTTCTGTTCCTACATCATAAACAGAAACAATATTGGGATGTGTCAAAGAAGCAGCAGACTGTGCTTCTGCACGAAAACGTTTTACAAACGTTTCATCCTTTGCATACTCTTCTTTTAAGATTTTTACTGCCACATATCGATTTAAAAGTTTACATCTTGCTTTATATACATATGCCATTCCGACCTTCGCCGATTTTTTCTAAAATCTCATATCGATTGGCAAGCAATTTTCCTATCATTTCCATATTCTTCTCTCCTTCTTATATCTTTACCACTACTACGGTTATATTATCGGTTCCACCATGTAAATTTGCTTTAAACACTAATTTTAAAGCAAGTTCTTCAAAATGATATTTTTTCATAATATTTAAAATTTCTACATTATTTAACATATTGGTAAGCCCATCGGTACACAAAACAAAATAACCATTTGTTTTTTTAATAAGTCCTACTTTTCCATCCACTTTTTTAAAAATTCCAACTGCTTTTGTCAGTACATGCTTTTGAGGATGGTTTTCAATTTCCTCTTTTGTGATTGCATGCGTTTTTAAAAGTTCATTTACATAAGTATCATCTACTGTAATTTGCTCAATATTTAACATTTTTTCGTCTACATAATATAATCTGCTATCTCCAATTGCCAATTGATAAAACTGATGATTTATTTTTGCGAGCAACACAATGGTAGTTCCCATTCCTCTATACTTTGCATCCGTTTTTTCTAATTGATAGATCTTTTCATTTGCACTTTGTAGCATATGATTTAATATTTTAGGTACTTTTTCATCTGCCACTTTCTCTGTTATACTTACAAAGTTCTCTTCAAATTGCAAAGACATTGTCGTAATTAAAATATTACTTGCTACTTCTCCACTTTCATATCCACCTAAACCATCCGCTACAATAAAGAAAGCGGTATCTTCGTTATATATCTTGGCGAAAAAAGCATCTTCATTATTGTTTCTTTTCTTTCCAATGTCCGTTTTTGCTACAAAATTCATTATTTCACCTCTAACTTTATTATATTATATCAAAACACAAATATTTTTCAATAGCAAGACGCATTTTCTATTTCTTTAATGCACCTTCCATATATTGTTTCCTTAACTGTCCACAAGCAGCGTCAATATCTGCTCCTAACTTTCTACGAACCGTTGTTACAATACCACATGCATTTAATGTATTCATAAATTTTTCTACACTTTCTTCGGTTGCCCTTTTATATTTTCCATTTTTAATCTCATTTACAGGAATCAAATTCACATGTGCAAGCATTCCTCTTAACAATTTTACTAACCCCATCGCGTCTTCATAGCGATCATTTTCACCATAAATCAAAGCATATTCAAAGCTAATTCTTCTTCCCGTCATTTTTATATATTCTTTGCAGGCTTTTAACAATTCATTCAAAGAATATCGATTGGCAATCGGCATCATTTCTTTTCTTTTTTCATCCGTTGTTGCATGCAAAGAAATAGAAAGCGTACAAGGAATATTTTCTTCTGCTAAACGATAGATATTTGGAACAATTCCACAAGTAGAAATACTAATATGTCTTGCCCCAAT
>CALXBS010000081.1 GCA_944386605.1 uncultured Clostridia bacterium
TTCTAACTTAATCTTATCAAAGGCATTAATTTTATAATATACAGGTACATGGAATGAATTTGTATAATAATCTCTATCAGTAACCCCTGGAATAATTCCAAATCTTTTTTTATCAATTCTTACAAATCTACCTGAAAGACCTTCTGCAGGTGTAGCAATTACTGTAAAGTTTAACTTTCTCTTTTGAGATTCTTGATCCATTCTTTCTCTCATATGAGAAATAATTTTTAAACCTAATTCTTGTGCCTCTTTACTTTCTCCATGATGTTTACCAATCAACGCTTTTAAAGTTTCTGCAAGACCAATAAATCCTACTGTTAAACTACCATGTTTTAGAATTTCACCTACTTCATCATCCCATTTTAATTTATCAGACTCTAACCAAACATGTTGTCCCATTAAGAACGGATAATTGTATACTTTCTTAGCACATTGAATTCTAAATCTATCTAGCAATTGATCTACAACTAAATCTAATTTTTCATCTAACATTTCAAAGAATTTTTGAACATCTCCATGAGCAAGAATTCCAAGTCTTGGTAAATTAATAGAAGTAAAGCTTAAATTTCCTCTACCACAAGTTACCTCTCTAGTTGGATCTGCTACATTTGCCATTACTCTTGTTCTACATCCCATATAGGCAATTTCAGAATTGTAATCACCTGGACGATAATACTGTAAGTTAAATGGTGCGTCAATAAATGAGAAATTAGGAAACAATCTCTTAGCAGATACTTTACAAGCAAGTTTAAAGATATCATAATTTGGCTCACCTGGATTATAGTTGATTCCATCTTTAATTTTTAAGATTTGTATTGGAAAAATAGGTGTTTCTCCATGTCCTAATCCTGCTTCTGTAGCAAGTAACAATTGTTCCATAACAAGTCTTCCTTCTGGAGTTGTATCTAAACCATAGTTAATACTAGAAAATGGTACTTGTGCACCTGCTCTAGAATGCATTGTATTTAAATTATGAATAAATCCTTCCATTGCTTGATAAGTAGCTCTTACAATTTCTTTATCTGTATATTTTACTGTAAAATCTTGGATTTTTTTAACAGTTTCCACATCAAATAATTTTTCTAATTCTTTTCTTTCTACATCTAAATATCCATTACTATCTTGTAAAGTAGCTACAATATCTTTTTCATATTTAATTGTTTTTACAATATCTTTTGCAACATATTCTGGATCTTCAACATCTGTTAAAAGTTCAATTGCTTTTGTTAAATTTTTCAAATATTCTTTTTTATAACTTTTTCTTACACCAATTGCCATTGCATATTCAAAGTTTGGAATACTCTGACCACCATGTTGATCGTTCTGGTTAGATTGAATAGCAATTGCTGCAAGAGCTGCATAACTTCCAATTGTTTGTGGTTCTCTTAAATGACCTTCTCCTGTAGAAAACCCATTTTTAAATAATTTTATCAAATCTATCTGACAACAAGTGGTAGTAAGTGTTAAGAAATCTAAATCATGAATGTGAATATCTCCTTCTGCATGTGCTTTGGCATGCTCTTTCTTTAATACAAACATTTGATAAAATTTCTTTGCACCTTCTGAACCATATTTTAGCATAGTTCCCATTGCTGTATCGGCATTTACATTTGCATTCTCTCTTTTAACATCGCTATCTTTTGCGTCTTTAAAAGTAAGTTGTGCATATGTTTTCATAATGTCTGAATTCATATCTCTTTGTCTTGTTCTTTCTGCTCTATATAAAATATATGCTTTTGCAGTAGCTGCGTGTCCTTCTTCTATTAAAATTTTCTCTACCGCATCTTGTACTTGTTCTACTGTTGGTTCTTCTATATTTAAAGTTTCATTCAAATAAACACAAACTTTTTCTGCAAGATCTTCTGAAATTTTATAATCTTGCCCTCCAACAGAATTTGCTGCTTTATAAATTGCTTGTGCAATTTTTTCAGCACTAAATGCTACTTTTCTTCCATCTCTTTTTACAATCTTTGTTATCATTAAAAATACCACCCCTTGTGTTTATATTTTAATCTTGACACAATATCTTGTGTTTTACTGATTGAAATTATATCACTTGAAAAATAGGATGTCAATCATTTTTAATCAAAAAAATCATAAAATTTTTTTACCATTTTTTTCCTATTTTTTTTATTTTTGAAACAATTTAGATATAGAAGCGTTTTCAAAATTTTCAAACGACATAAGCAGATGACAAAATAAATTTACCATAACGAAAAAAATTTTATTTTCTATTTTTTCAAAGTTTAAATATGACAGAATGATTACAATTTCATAACAAATTATAAAATTATTTAACAAAAAAGTAATTATTTTGTCATAATTTGTTTTTTACACAAAACTTAATAAAATTTTTTCAAAATATATTGCAAAAACCAATAAAACATGTTACAATAAATTTGTCGCAAATAGGGGCATAGTTCATCGGTAGAATAAGAGTCTCCAAAACTCCAGAGCTAGGTTCGATTCCTAGTGCCCCTGCCAACAGTAAATATACTCCAAATCTAGGAGTATAAAGATAGCAAAACCGTGATTTTACAAAAAATTCACGGCTTTTTTTATAAAAGGAGGTTTTTATGTTTCAAAAAATTTTAAATGATCCATATATCCTTGATATTTATTCTAAAATTTCTGAATTTGAGGATCAAAATAAAGGTTGGGCTCATCATGATCTAAGTCATGTACAAAATGTGACAAATATGATGGAAAAAATATTAAGTGATCTTAACTATGACTCTCATTTTATTGAAGAAGCAAAAGTTGCAGGAATATTACATGACTTAGGTGCAATTGAGGGAAAAGATAATCATGCTTATAGAGGATATTTAATGGCAAAGGATTATATCGACACCCATCAAATTGAGTTAAAGAATAAAGACTTAGTTTTAGAAGCGATCAAAATGCATAGTGATCATTTTAATACCGATAATATGATTCTTTGTATATTGATATTTTGTGATAAATTAGACATCAAAAAATCAAGAGTTGCAAAAGAAGGATATAACATTACAGGAATGCGTCAGCTTCAATATATAGATGATATAGAACCCTCTATCACAGATAAAGATATTATTGTTAATTTTAAAATCGAAAATGGTTATGATCAAAAAGAATTAGAAGAATTCTACTTTACAGAAAAAGTCTTTAACGCTATAAAAGCTTTAGCAAATAAACTTAATAGAAATTATAAAATTAGCATTAATAACAAAGATTGGAATGCATATTAACACTTAAAAGGGACTGTAAAAAAAGTCCAAAAGATAGGAGCTATCAAATAAACTGAACCGTATTTGATAGCTCTTATCTTTGCTGCGAATAACTTATTATAATACATTATATATTTTTTCTATTGCTCTAATTGTATCTTCAAATTGAATTTCTTTTGCATATTCGTGTTCTTTTCTATACTTGTCCCATCTAACAATTAAATTCTCATCTTCTAAAATATTTGATTTTATAGTATTAAACTTTTCTAAATATTCTTCTGAATTTCTGTGCTTGAAAGTTGTACTAATAGCTGTTTTTAATGTAGTTATATCAATATCATTCCACTTATATGTTGCAAAATAATATA
>CALXBS010000082.1 GCA_944386605.1 uncultured Clostridia bacterium
TCTCCATTTTTTACTTGCAAGATTATGCTTTCTGGTCTCTTTCCTGCTAAATTATTATTGTCATCCCAGCTTTTACTGCCAATAATCTTAATTCTCTCATCTGGCACTACAAATTTGTTGGTTATTTTTCCTCCTACAATTTCTTTTACATACCATTCATCATTTGTAAAAGATTGTTCATCTACACTGTATACAATTTCTTCTCCTAACGTATTATATTTTTCTAAAGCTTTAAAGGTATATTTCCAGTTAGTTTCTTCATTTAAAGTAATTTTTCTTACTATGCTTCCTTCTCTTTTTAATTCTACTACAATACTCTCTGGACGTTTTCCTGCTGCGTTTCCATCATCTTCCCATATCTTTTCTACTTCAAATTCTGTTAAATTTACTTCATTAATAATATTGTTTCCTTCATAACTTGTTATATAATTTGTTACCGGTACTTCCTTTATACTATACTCATATTGATTTCCCATATAATCTTTATATACAGGTACATTCTCAAATGTATAACTCCAATTATCACTCTGTGTTACTGTTTTTCTCATATACTCTTTTCCATCTTGCATTAATCTTACAGTAATACTTTCCGGTCTTGTATTATTTTTGTTTTCTTCATCTATCCATGTTTTTTGCCCACTAATGTTTGTTGTAATATTAGTTATATTAATTCTTAAACTAACTTGATTTGAATAAATTCCTTCTACATTATCAATAATTCCACCTAATGGATCAATTGCTCTCCAATTTGTCCAAAACATGTTATTTGCTGATGTCATTAAAGTCTCATCATTTGGTGCCTGCATTTTTACTAGCACAAATACAACATTATTTGGACTAAGTTCCATTTCTGTTCCTTCTGCATTATATCTTAAATCTACACAGATAGATTTTACTGTACTTTTATCCACGCTATCATCTAACAAATTCCACTTATCTGGCACTTCTGTTAACTTTCCTGGATTTATTTCTGTTGAATAATACACTTTTGGTGCATATCCTTTTCTTTCGGCATAACTGGTATCTACACCTAAGAATGTTCCTTTCCAGCCTTGACTTACATTTGTTCCAGATTCATCTGTAATTATTTCTATATTATCATAAAGTATTAAATCTTTAATACGATTTGCTCCAGTTGTAACACGTAGTTTATAATCATATTCCTCACCAGCACTTACTCCTGTTGTTCCTTCTACATATTTTCCTTGTGTTAAATCTGTTCTTACTTGTTTTATTACTGCCTGTTGTGAGGATACCGCATGAGGTATATTTAAAGTATATGATCTATAAGTTAAACTCTCCTTTGTATCTCCATCTTGATCTATATCATTTGCTAAACTATCAAAATAACCATTATCAGATATCTCAAATGTTGGATTATAATAAGTATATTCCTGATTATTCCACATACTATATATATAATTTTCATAGCTTGTACCATATTCTAGTATACTTTCATATGGGATTTCTACTTCTAAATTATAGTATATATAAAAAGCACTGATACCTAATTCATGTGTTAAATAATAACTCCAATCCATTTCATTTAAATTAACAGTAAAACTTATTTTTGTTCTTCCACTATTCTTATAATTATAATCAATTTCTACTTGTATATTATTTTTTATATAATTTAATACTTCTTTTGAATTTTTAAATGTAGTTCCATCTTTTAGTTTTAAATTTTTATACGCTTCTTCTGAAATATATATAGATAAATTATTAATAATTTCTTCTTCATTATAACTCAAATATATTCCCTCTGGTAATATATCATATGTCTTTATAATTACATCCTTATCTACTTTATAGTGATTTAAAATAAGCATATTATTTAATTTATATTTATATGTATACTTTTCTTCTACCACATTATTTTGCAAATTATTTCCGTATCTTTTCTGCCCATATATCAAAATATCCATAATGTATTATTAAATACTCATAACCTCTTTGCATATATGTTCCATAGGTTGCCTGATCATACTCTGCTATTTCTAAGCTAGCATAGGGTGCATAACTATCTAATGTTGGCTCATTTACTAGTGTTCTATTTCCTTCTTCATCTTTATGATATACTTGCAAATAGCAAAAATTATATACGTCTCCTGCTATACAATCTTGCGTATGTATATTGGTACCTACTTTAATACTGTCATTTCCATTATACAAAGTCTTGTCTAAATTTTTTATTACTACTTTTATGCCTACTATATTTTCATCATCAAATATTATCGTCTTACTTGTTTCTTCTGTTATTCCAGTTTGGTAGTTTATATATTGACTTGTATCTTTATATCTTACTTGTAGTTCCCATTCATATCCCACTAATGAATCTCCTTGTTCACCACTATATTTATCATATGTATAAAACACTGGTATTTCCACACTTGTGAAATGATATTCATTATCTTCTAACTTAGTGATTCCTCCACTTTCTCTTGCTATATATAACAAATCATCTCCCATTTCTACATCCATTATACTATCTGTATAAAAAGCTATTATATCTTCTAAATACCAATCTACATCTTCGCCCTCTTCTGATTTTATTGCACTTAAATATTTTCTATCACTAACATAAGCCTTAGGCGTAGTCTTTGATATACCATATAAGCTTCCATGATATTCAAAATCAAACTCTGCTAAACTTACTGTTATATCATCCTCTGTAAGCTTTTGCATTTCTTTTTCATCTTCATATCTCCCCCATAATTCTGCTGTATTGGTTACACTTTCTCCTTCTTGATACTTTGACTTTGGATATCCTACATAATAATCAATATATGGTGTACCATTACTAGAATTTAAATAATAATAGGCATTCCCTTCTTGTGGTTCTATTTTATTTAAATTTTCATCGTATAGTACACAATCTTCTGGTAGTTCTTCTTTAATACACGAAAAAATTTTCGAATAAGTTATATGAGCTATTCTATTATTATTTTCATCGAATGCTTTAATTATTCCCTCTTGAGAATCTACACTAAAATTATATTTTACCCAATAATAATCATCTAATACATCTTCTATTTTTGAATAATCTGCTTTAGCTGCTGCAGTTGCTATTTTTTCCAAAGTATAGCTTTCTTTAGTACTTGTATAATGAAAATTACATACATTTGATTCCATTGCTATAATCTCTGCTGCTTGTATATTTTCTTTTATTTTTGCTTGATATTCTAAGTCTGTTTGTATTTTTAATCTTGGATATAAATCATACAAGATTTGTATTGTTCCTTCAAAATGCTCGTTTTCTGCGACTACCATATTATTGGTAAATGTATATATATTTTGTTCTTCATTGTAATAATAACTCCAATCATATTGTTTTTCACTGCTATTCTCTTTATCTGCTGCTATAACTACATTATTAGCTAACCAACTTGCATAACTATAATTGCTCACAGTTGCGTTTCTATAAAATTCACTAAAACTATCTTTTCCTATTCCTGGTATTTCTACTACAATTTCTCCAGGCTGATATTCTTTTCCTGTAGTACACGCATAATT
>CALXBS010000083.1 GCA_944386605.1 uncultured Clostridia bacterium
TCTTGCATTAATTTTACGATAATACTTGCTGGTCTTAATCCTAATGCATTTTCATTATCTTCCCATATTTTTCTTCCGCTTATTTCTTTTACTATATCTAACTTATATATTTCTACATTTACTTGATTTGAATAGATTCCTTCTACATTATCTATCACTGTACCTAATGGATCAATTGCTCTCCAATTTGTCCAGAACATATTGTTCGCAGACGTCATAAGTGTTTTATCATCTGGTGCCTGCATTTTGACTAAAACAAACACAACATTGTTTGGTGTAAGCTCCATTTCTCCACCATCTGCATTATATCTTAAATCCACACAAATAGATTTTACGGTACTTTTATCTACACTATCATCTAGCAACTTCCACTTATCTGGTACTTCTGTTAATTTGCCTGGATTTAGTTCAGTAGAGTAATATACTTTTGGTGCATATCCTTTTGATTCTGCATAACTTGTATCTACTCCTAAAAAGCTTCCCTTCCAACCTTCACTTATATCTGCTCCAGTTTCATCTGTAATTGTTTCTATATTATCATAAAGGATTAAATCTTTGATACTATTTGCTCCTGTGGTTACACGTAATTTGTAATCATACTCTCCACCGCTACTTACTTCTGCAGTTTCTTCTACATATTTTCCTTGTGTTAAATCCGTTCTTACCTGTTTTATAACTGATTGTTGTGAAGATACCGC
Source organism: uncultured Clostridia bacterium (assembly GCA_944386605.1). Taxonomy (GTDB): domain Bacteria; phylum Bacillota; class Clostridia; order TANB77; family CAG-465; genus CAG-465. Next base: position 699 of record CALXBS010000083.1, read on the forward strand.
ATGAGTTATATTGAAGGTATAACCAGCAGCTGAGATCTTCTCCTCTGTATTTCCATCTTGATTTATGTCACTTGATAAACTATCCAACCTGCCATTATCTGGTATATCATACCCACTATAACTATACTCCTGATTATTCCACATACTATATCCCCAATTCGTATAAATTGTTCCATATTCTAATATGCTTTCATATGGTATCTCTACTTTTAGATTATAGATTATATAAAAAGAACCATCTAACCAATTAGTTAAATAATAGCTCCAATCTATTTCATTTAAATTTGTTATAATGCTTATTTTTGTTCTTCCACTATCTTGATAATTATAATCAATTTCTACTTCTGTATGTTCTTTTATATGATTTTCTAAATCTTCTATGCTTGTAAAAGTTGTTCCATCTTTTAATTTTAAATTGTTATATCTTTTAAAATAATCATATAATCCTATGTTATTTATAATCTCTTCCTCGTTATATTCCAAATACATTCCCTCTGGTAATATATCATATGTTTCTATTATTGCCTCTTTGTTTATTTCATAATAAAATAATCTTAAATTATCTCTTAGTTGATATTCATATGTATACTTTTCATCCGCTACATTATTTGCAAGGTTAGCTCCAACCTTTTTTAGCTCTAATGAAAAAAAACCATTTAATATATTTACGTTAGCGCACTCTCTTTGCATGTAAGCTCCATATGTTACTTGATCATATTCTGCTACCTTTAATTTTGTAGACTCTGTACTATAACTATCTAATGTTGTTTCATTTACTAATGTTCTATTTCCTTCGTCATCTTTATGATATACTTGTAAATAGCCAAAATTATATACTTTTCCACCTGCTACACAATCTTGTGTATGTATATTTGTAAATGTAATTACTCTAGATTTATATAATGTTTTATCTAAATTTTTGACAACTACTTTTATTCCTACTATATTTTCTTTTTCAAATTCTACATAATCATTTAATGTATACGTACCAGAACCAATATCAAAAGTTTGACCTTCTCCAGCAAATCCCGTCTTATATGTTATATATTCACTAGTATTTGCATACCTTACTTGTAACTCCCATTCATATCCAATTAACTTTTCTCCAAAACTCCCACTATACTTATTATATGTATGAAATACTGGTATTCCTACGCCAGCAAAATGATACTCATTATCTTCTAATCTAGTTACCTCTCCGTTTTCTCTTGTTATATACAACAAATCGTCTCCTGTTTCTATATCCATTTTACTATCTGTATAAAAAGCACTTGAACCAATACCCCAATCTATCGTTTCTCCTTCTTCTGATTTTATTTCATTTAAATATGTTCTATAATAAGCAGCAACACCATCGGAGAGAGCAGATTTTGATATACTATATAACTCACCTTTATATTCAAAATCAAATTCTACTAAACTTACTGTTCTTGTTGCTTCCACTAACTTTTGCATTTCTTCTTCATCTTCATACCTTCCCCATAATTCTGCTGTGTTTGTTATACTATCTCCCTCTTTGAACTTTGACTTTGAATAACCTACATAATAACTATAATAATAATAATAACCAGATGCGTAACTATGTGGTAAATAATAATATGCATTTTCCTGTTGTGGCTCTATTTTGTTCAAATTTTGATCATATAATATACATCCTTCTGGTAATTCTACTTTTATACAATTAGCGTTCTGACCATAATGTACTAACTTATTATTTTCTCCATATGCTTTTATTATCCCATTTTGATTATCAGGTACATAAAAAGAATATTGTACCCAATAATAATCATCTAAAATATTTTCTATTTTTGTATAATCTATTTTATAAGCTGCTATTGCAGTACCTGACAAAGAGTAATTTTTTTTAGTACTTGTATAATGGAAATTACATACATTTGATTCCATTGCTATAATTTCTTCTGACTGTATATTTTCTTTTATTTTTGCCTGAAACTCTAAATCTGTCTTAATTTTAAATCTTGGATATAAATTATATACTATTTGTATAGTTCCTTCAAAATTTTCATTTTGTTGTATTGGCATATTATTAGTAAATGTGTATATGTTTTTTTCTTCATCATATATATAATTCCAGTCATATTGTTTATTACTACTATCTTCTTTATCCGCTGCAACAACTACATTATTAGCTAACCATTCATTATATGTTTCATCACCATAATCAGTTGGATCTCTCCAATATTCACTAAAACTATCTTTTGTTATTCCTGGTATCTCTACTACAAGTTCTCCTGGTTGATACTCTTTTCCTGTTGTACAGGCATAATTAATTTGCATTACCAATTGTCTTGTTTCATCTTCATTCGTTGCATTCCATGTAAAATCTGTAATTGCCTGATCTGGTGTATCACTACTTCTATCATACATGACAAGTTGTATATTCCAGTTATTATCTGTTACTTCTATTGCGTTCTTTTTGTTAAGTGAGCCTATCGTAATGGTAGACATAGTTGTAATCAAAAATAACCACAAAAGTACTGTAAATATGGATACTTTTCTCTTATGCTTTTTCTTGCTTTCTTTTTGCTTTTTTATTTCTTTTTCATGCTTTTGCATGCTTTCTTCTCCTTGTATAATATATTTAGGTTTTTAATAAAGGATTTACCTATAAACCTTTATATTT
>CALXBS010000084.1 GCA_944386605.1 uncultured Clostridia bacterium
CACACACACACACACACACACACACACACACACACACACACACACACACAACATAGTTTTAAAAACATAAAAAAAGAAGAAAAGGGGGAGAAATATGGAAAAGCAAGAAATAGAAAAGCCAAAAGAAAATAGGAAAAAACGAAAAAGAAAAGTATCTATATTTACAATCTTTTTGTGGTTATTTTTAATTATTGTTATGTCTATCATATTAGTAGGATCCTTGACACATAAGAATGCAATAGAAGTAACAGATAATAACTGGAATATACAACTTGTCATGTATGATAGAAATAGTGATACACCAGATCAAGCAATTACAGATTTTACATGGAATGCAACAAGTGAAAAAGAAACAAGACAATTAGCAATGCAAATCAATTATGCGTGTACAACAGGGAAAGAATATCAACCAGGAGAAATTGTAATAGAAATACCGGGAATAGCAAAGGATAGTTTCAGTGAATATTGGAGGAATGAAACCGACTGGAATTACAATTATAGTAATTGGTTAAAAAATAATGTAATTATTGCAGCGGATAAAAAAGATAGTAGTGAAAAACAATATGATTGGAGTTATCAATATGATGAAAAAAATAATGTATATACGTTTACTAATAATATACTAATTGCACAAAATGAACATTTTGAAGGAACCATACAAATTGTATATAATTTATTACCAAGATTTAGGATACAAACAGATTTAGAATTTCAGGCAAAAATAAAAGAAAATATACAGTCGGATGAAATTATAGCTATGGAATCTAATATATGTGATTTTCATTATGTAACGGAAAAAAATACATATACTTTAATAACATATGTGGAAACAGCGCCTAAGACAGATTATACCAAAATAGAAGATATATTGGATGATTATTACTGGATAGGATATAGATATGAAGGTTATACAGGTTCATCTCCAATATATGCTTATGATAAAACAAATAAAAAAATGGATAGACGATTGTCTGTAGATAATTACCAAGCTATAAAAGTTAAGCTAGAAGAAGGATGTGTATTATATGATGCAAATTTAAATAAAATAGAACCACAAGAAGGATATGCCTATTATTTAAATACCTATCCTAAAGCAACAAGTAGTTCAAAATATTATTATATTGGATATCCTAAAGATAAGTATCAAGAAGGAAATAGAGTAACCAATATAGCAGAATTATGGGGAAGATACGAGGATGAAGAAGAAATGCAAAAATTATCAGAAATGACAAAAATTGTAGAGTTAGTAGATTTTGATTTTGAATATACTGGTGATTTATATAGTATACGTAAGGGAAAAACGAACCATCTTGAAGTATCTTATTTAAATAAAATTAAATCAAAGGAAGGTGAAGTATCTAAATGGTATATATATCCAGTAGCATTTCATACAGGAAGCCAAATGGATGTGGAAATAGGAGATGACTTATTATATATTACAAGAGAAGATGGAATGGTAACAAAATTAGAAGACGATGAATATCATTTTACAAGTGTAGGTATACCGACATTTTATACATATAATAAATTTAGTGAAAAACAAGGAAGTGCACTGATTGGATATGAATGGGAATTGCAAGTAAGGTATGCAAATACTAGTGAATATATAATATATAAGACTGGAATAACAGGAGAGGGAAAAAATTTTAAGATTGGTTATAACACTTATAAATTAAATGATTATGTAGAATTTGAAAATGAAAATATAGTAGGAATAAAAGTAGTAATTAAAAACTTAAATAAAACTTTGTATAATGAAAATCATGAAAATACTTTGCTGATAGATACCAACATACATACTCAAAAATGTGTAGCAGGAGGATGTATATATAATTTTGGATATATACAAGTGTATCATAGAGAAGAAGATGGAAATAGAGTACTAGTAAATGAACAAAATTTAGAAAGCTATGATACTGAATCTACACGATTAAAAGTAGCAGAGTATGATCAAGCAACATATGGAACTTATATACAAAGAGCCTATGTTAGTAAAGATATAGATGAGGGATATTTTAAATTATCTGCTAGAAAAGATATAGAAGATGAATTATATAATGATGTTAAAAATAGAAAATATAAAATTCCTTACATATTATCAGTTGGATTTCATATAGAATCTTATGAAATAAATAAAGATGTTATTGTGAATCTATATGACATATTACCACAAGGAATAACGTTAGATTGTAATAAAAAAGAAATGATAGAAAGTATAACAGTATATGATCTTGAAAGTGGAACAAGAAATTTAAAATTAAAAGATGGAACAACTTTTAAAACGAAAGAGGATTTAGAAAATTATATAAAAGAACATGCAGAAGTAGAAATAGATTATAATTATAAAGATAGTGGAAGGACAAAAATAAGTATACAATTTAATTTAAATGATGTTGATTGGAGTTATTATTTAAATCATACGTTAGATGGTAACTATTTTCGTATAAAATTACTTTTAAATACAGAAGTTTCATATGATAGTATATTAGAGTATGGAATTAGTTTTAGAAATCTCGTATATGGTATGTGGAATAATCAAGAGTATTCCTATTATGATTCTGGCTCTAATCCACCAGTAAGGCAAGATAATGGAGAGGAAGATGGTTTAGCAAGTGATATAGATGAAGATGGCAATATAGAGGAATTATTAGCAATTGGTGGATATAACCTGAACATAACACATGCAGTATCCTCACAGCAGGCAGTGATTAAACAAGTAAGAACTGACTTAACACAAGGAAAATATGTAGAAGGAACAGCAGAAGTAAGCGTCGGTGGAGAGTATGATTACAAATTACGTGTAACCACAGGAGCAAATAGTATTAAAGATTTAATACTTTATGATCATATAGAAACAATCACAGATGACTCTGGAACAGATATAAGCGTTGGCTGGAAAGGAAGTTTCTTAGGAGTAGATACTAGTTATGCAGAATCAAAAGGATATGCACCAAAAGTATATTATTCAACAGAAATAAATCCAGGCAAATTAACAGAGGTACCAGATAAATGGAAGCTACTAGATGATAGTGTAGATAAAAGTACCGTAAAATCTATCTGTGTAGATTTAAGATTTAATGCAGAAGGAACTGAAATGGAACTTAGTCCAAATAATGTTGTATTTGTTCTAGTAAAAATGCAAGCACCAGATGATGAAAACTTAATGAC
>CALXBS010000085.1 GCA_944386605.1 uncultured Clostridia bacterium
CATCTGGTGCTTGCATTTTTACTAAAACAAATACAACATTGTTTGGTGTAAGCTCCATTTCTGTTCCTTCTGCATTATATCTTAAATCTACACAAATCGATTTTACGGTACTTTTATCTACACTATCATCTAGCAACTTCCACTTATCTGGTACTTCTGTTAACTTTCCGGGATTTATTTCTGTAGAGTAATATACTTTTGGTGCATACCCTTTCGACTCTGCATAACTGGTATCTACTCCTAGAAAACTTCCCTTCCAACCTTGACTTACATCTGCTCTATTTTCATCTGTAATTGTTTCTATATTATCATAAAGTATTAAGTCTTTGATACTATTTGCTCCAGTGGTTACACGTAATTTATAATCATACTCTCCATCTGCACTTACTTCAGCAGTTCCTTCTACATATTTTCCCTTGGTTAAATCTGTTCTAACTTGTTTAATAACTGCTTGTTGTGAGGATACTGCATGAGTTATATTTAATATATTTTTACGATATACTAATCTTTCTTCTGTGTCTCCATCCTGATCTATATCACTTGCTACATTATCGTATTTTCCATTATCAGTTATTAGATAGTAAGAAGAATAACTATATTCTTGGTTATTCCACATATTATACATATAATTTGTATAACTTGTTCCATATTCTAATATACTTTCATATGGTATTTCTACTTCTAGATTATAACTATAAAGAGCAAGTTCATTCATTTCATTAGATAAATAATAACTCCAATCGATTCCATTTAAGTTTGTTATAATGCTTATTTTTGTTCTTCCACTATCTTGATAATTATAATCAATTTCTACTGCTGTATGTTCTTTTATATAATTTACAAACTCATCTTGACTTGTAAAAGTTGTTCCGTCCTTTAACTTTAAATTTTTATATGAAAATAATTTACTTACTTTTATATTATTTATAATTTCCTCTTTATTAGAGCCTAAATACATTCCCTCCGGTAATATATCATATGTTTTTATTATCACATCTTTATTCATTTCATAATACTTTAAGTTTAGATTATTAAATAATGCATACTGATATGTATATTTTTCTTCTTTTACATTATTTTTTAAATTACTTCCAATTTTGTTACCAAATAGCCTAACAAATCCTTCTAGTATTGTGATTTCATCATATCCTCTTTGCATATAGGTTCCATAAGTTGCTTGATCATATTCTGCTACTTTTAAAGTTGATGGGGTTTTATAACTATCTAATGTTGGTTCATTTACTAATATTCTATTTCCTTGTTCATCTTTTTGATATACTTGCAGATAATCAAAATTATATATTTTTCCTCCTGCCATACAATTTTGTGTATGTATATTTGTGTTTACTACTATTTTTTCATCGCTATTATATAAGGTTTTATCTAAATCTTTTATTACTACTTTTATTCCTACTATATTTTTATTATCAAATGTTATAGTTTGACTTTTTTCTGTTATTCCTGTTTTATAAGTTACATACTCATCAGTTTCAGCATATCTTACTTGCAATTCCCATTCATATCCTATTAGTGCCTCTCCTCTTTTTGCACTATATTTGTTATATGTATAAAATATTGGTACTTTTACTTCTGTAAAATGATACTCATTATCTTCTAATTTAGTTACATCTCCATTTTCTCTTGTTATATATAACAAATCATCTCCTATTTCTACATCCATTATATTATCTGTATAAAAGGCTGTTATGTTGCCTAAAAACCATTCAAGATTCCCTCCATCATCTGACTTTATTTGATTCAAATAAATCATCTTTCGATTTGATAAATTAGTTGCTACTTTCGATATACCATATAAATTTCCCTTATATTCAAAATTAAACTCTACTAAACTTAAATTTATCGTTGCCTCAGCAAGTTTTTGCATTTCTTCTTCATCTTCATATCTTCCCCATAATTCTGCTGTATTAGTTATTCTATCTCCTTCACTATATTTGCTCTTTGGATATCCTACATAATAATAATCATCAAGGTTCAGATAATAATATATATTACCTTCTTGTGGCTCTATTTTTTTTAAGTCTTTATCATATAATACACATCCCTCTTGCAATTCTTCCTTTATACAAGTACTACCGTTTTTCATTTACTAGCACATTGTTTTTTCCATATGCTCTTACAATATTAACGTCGTTAAAATTCATGTCAAAACTATATCTTACCCAATAATAATCATCTAATATATCTTCTATTGGTGTATAATCTATTCTAGGAGCTTCTGTTGCATATTTTTCTAGTTTATAAGTTCCTTTCGTACTTGTATAATGAAAATTACATATATTTGATTCCATCGCTATAATCTCATCAGACTCTATATTTTCTCTTATTTTTGCTTGAAACTCTAAATCTGTTTGAATTTTGAATCTCGGTCTTAAATTATATACAATTTGTATCGTTCCTTCAAAATGTTCATTTACTGTTATCGTCATATTATTAGTAAATGTGTATATATTCTGACTTTCATTATAACTATAACTCCAATCATATTGTTTTGTACTACTACTTTCTTTATCTGCAGCTATAACTACATTATTTAATAACCATTTTTCATAAGAATATGAATCTAATGATGAAAAACTTCTCCAATATTCACTAAAACTATCTTTTGCTATTCCTGGTACTTCTATTGCAATCTCTCCTGGTTGATATTCTTTTCCTGTTGTACAGGCATAATTGATTTGCATTGTTAATTGTCTTGTTTCATCCTGACTTGTTGGATTCCATGTAAAATCTGTAATTGCTTGATCTGGTGTATCACTACTTCTATCATACATTATAAGTTGTATATTCCAGTTATTATCTGTTACTTCGATTGCATTCTTTTTGTTTAGTGATCCTATAGTAATGGTAGACATGATTGCAATCAAAAATAACCACAAAAGCACTGTAAATATGGATACTTTTCTCTTTGACTTTTTCTTGCTTTCTTTTGGCTTTTTTATTTCTTTTTCCAGCTTTTGCATGCTTTCTTCTCCTTGTATAATATATTTAGGTTTTTAATAAAGGATTTACCTATAAACCTTTATATTT
>CALXBS010000086.1 GCA_944386605.1 uncultured Clostridia bacterium
CGGGCCTTTTTATATTGGTATAAACCGTCATTTTCCGTGGCTTTTTAGTATTTTTGTACCTAAATTGTACCTAAAAATCATTTTTAGTGCTATAATAATCCACTAAGAAGGAGGGTTTTATGAAAGCACATCGTAATATATTATTCTTATCTTTTTTTGCTGGTTTAATTTCTTTATTGTTTGTTATTGCCCTAGCCCAATCAACCAAAGGATTTCAAATTGCACTAGCTTTTATGGGCAGTTCATTCATATCTTTTTTGTTAGAGCTTCCAAACTTTATATCACTAAGGAAGGAAAACTTTAATCGTTTATACTATTCATTATATGATATAAAAGCAAATACATCTATATTAAAAATGAACGTAAACAATGTTCTGAACAGTAATATAGTAACAGATAAGTTCTATGATCAAATTGTTCAAAATATTTCAAATTCTACAAATAATTTAAGAGGTTTTGATCCTAATTACTATCTTTCTAAAAGACAAAATGCTCTTATATCTGGTACTATCAATTCAATATGTAATGCATTTAATAATGTCAATCAATCTTCATTAAAATATACAGCCAATTATTATCGTAAAAGATTAGATAATACTATAAATGAAGGTCAAGATAGAAATATTACTCCTAATGAAATGATTGAAGAATTAACAAGTATTTTTGATAATGCTGAAGCATTAATTAATCTTATTAACACACAAGCTCAGTATATTTTTTCTAAAACACAATATAAATTTTGGCTAATTGATGATGCAATAATAACTAACACAAATAATAATTTTAAAATAGCTCAAAAATAGGAGTCAATTAAAGGAGACTGCTGAAAAAGTAGCTAAAATTAACTGATAAATAGAAATAATTTTCTATTTATCAGTTTTTTATGATTTATATTATATTTTTGGCAAATATAGGTTATTTTCTATCCTATATTTTTATTTTTTTCTTCATTTAATTTAATTATTCTTTTCATATTAGTCAAAAAGAGCGTAGTCGCCCCTTGTATTGTCATACCTATTTTTCCACAGGCATTTGCATTTCCATAATTATAACATTTTTTTAACTCTGCATTCTTAGCTTCAATTTTATATCTTTCTTTATATAAATTTTTAAATTCTTCTGTTTCCATATAATCCATATGTTTTATATGAGTATCATCTTTTATTTTTACACTATATGTTTTTGTTTTAGCTCCATCTTTATAACATCCATTTTTATATGGACAGTGCTTACATTTTTCCACATCGAAATAATAACACTCTACTAGACTGTCATATCCAGATTTAGGATTTTTGCTTCCTTGTTTTGCTTTTTTTATTGCCATATGTCCGGCTTTACACACATACATTCCAGCATCTTTATTATATTCAAAAGAATTATTTCTTTTACTGTTCCCATGAGTGACAAATTTACTTAACTTACTTACATTTTTAATATTATTTTCTTCACAATATTCTAAATTGTCTTTTTCAGAATATGCTCCATCACCAATTATTGCTTCTACTTCTATCCCATTATTTTCACTTTTTTCTATTAAATTTGTAAGTTCTTTTCCATCATGTTTTTCTCCTGAAGTTATAGTGGCAGCAGTTATTATTCTTTCTGGTGTCATGGCTAAATGAGTTTTATATCCAAAAAATGATGTATCAGCAGTTTTGTGTCCTACTTTTGCATCTTGGTCTTTTGAATATTCTAATTCTATTTCAGTATCGTTCATGGTTTCTTCTAAATAATTTATTTGTTCCTTTATTCCTAGTAATTCAGTAAATCTTCCATCTTCTTTTAATAATTTTAATAATTCTTTTGTATATTCAATTTGATCTTCTAGTAATCCTGAAGCTTCTTTCTTTTTTGGCATCTTATCATGCATACTTTCATCGATTTTATATACTGATTTTCTAAGTTCTTTTGCTTGTCTTATTAATTCTTCTCTTGGCGAAATATGATGAAACATGGCATTTGTATGAGTTGAATCAACTATGATTTTATTTTTTGATTCAATTAATCCTTTTTCTAACGCAATTTCTACCGTTTTATTAATTAATTTATCCATTAAATTTTCTTTTTCATCTTTTAATCTTTCTCGACGAAAAACAGTTAATAAACTTGGATTAATTAACTTTGTCTCTTCTGGATCATATCCTAAAAAATATTTAAATAATAAATCTGTTTGCGTTCTTTCTACTAAACCTCTATCTGATAATTTAAAATAGCTTTTTAAGAGTAGATATTTAAACATTCTTATGATATCTTCACAAGTTCTTCCCATTGTAGTTGAATATTTATCTTTTAATTCTTCATATACAAATGAAAAGTCAACCATATCGTTTAGTTGTTTCCAAAAATTATCAGGTTTTATTATAATATCATATAATTCAGAATATTTACTAAAATTTAATTTTAGTTGATTGTTTTGTTTTAGCATCATACTTCACCATTATTTCTTATATATATTATACCAAAACAAAAAGACTACTGATATAGTTTACAGCAATCTTTGTATACTTTTTCAGCAGTCTCTGATTTAATTATTCATTTTGAAGATAATGATAAATACATTTTACTAGAAGATGATTTACTATATATAGAATCAAGTAAAGATATTTCAACTTCTAAAGAATTAGGTTTGTTTTATTGGAGCGAAGATTCTACTAATTCTGACTTATATGAAATAGAAAACAAATCCGAGGGATTAGAAGACTCGATTGAAACGGCTGTTAATTTATGGACAAGAGAAATAATTTACAATGTAATAGATCAAGAAATGGAAGA
>CALXBS010000087.1 GCA_944386605.1 uncultured Clostridia bacterium
TCCTCTGTACTTACTCCTACAAAACTTCCTTTCCAATTTTCTGTTCCATCTAATGCTGTTTCTATATTATCATATATGATTAAATCTTTTACACTATTTGCTCCTGTTCTTGCTCTTAGTTTATACTCATACTGTTCACCTAAACTTACTTTTTGCATTTCTGTTAAATATGCGTCATTGGTTAAATCTGTTTTTACTGATACATGTACATCTTGATTCGTTGATACTGCGTCAATAATATTTAACTTTACAGAAGTATATACTATTTTTTCATCTGTATTTCCATCTTGATCTATATCACTTGCTAAACTATCATATACTCCATTATCCTGTATATTTCTACTTGCCCCATCATACAAAAATACGTTATCATCTATATAGGTTCCATACCCATATGCTTCATATTCTGCTCCATTTTCTATATATGAATCGTAAGTTACTCTTACCGGTATTTTTAAGTTTAATAAATCTTGAGAAGAATACTCTGCCAAATTTACTAAATTTAAAGGTGCATCTGTAAAATCTAAAACAACCCCTATGTAAGTACGTCCTGAACCTTTGTAATCTTTATCTATATACACTTCCATGTGTTCTTTTGCATATTCCTCATATTCGTCCTTTGATAAAAAATTAGTTCCATCTGCTTTTAATACTCTCTCATATTCTTTATAGGTTCCTGAAACACTAGCATTTTTTATAATATTTTCCTGCGTATCATTTAACTCTACTCCTTCAGGCAAAATAGTATATATCTTACAACCTTTATATATATCTAATGTAGCTGCATTGCCAGATTTTCCAAGTTCTAAATTGATGTCACCATAAAAATATTCATTAATGTTACTTTTTTCAAAATTTAAAGTAGAAGGATTTGCATTTAAATATACTATAAGTTTCTCTGTTCCATAAGGTATGCTTGCATAAGCTCTTTGCCTATATTTTCCATATGTATTCATATCATATTCTGCTATATTATTTTGAGTAAATTCATTGTTATAACTATCTAATCCAACTTCATTTAGTAATTCTAATTCTCCTTCTTCATTTCTTGTATATACTTCTAAATAATTAAAATTATATATTTCTCCTACTTCTGCTACATTTTCTTTTCTTGTTATATCATAATTTGATTCTATTCCATAATAAGATCCTGTAATACCATTATAACATTCAATATTAAGTCCTTCTTGTAAATCATAAATTTCAAAATACCAATCCACTATTTCCTCATCTTTTGAAAAAGTAACTGGTGAAGATGTACCGTATCGATTTTTAAATGTTTCTCCATATTGAACATACTCATCTGTTCCTCTATATCTTACAAATATAGCGCAATCATACTTATTATCTTCATATCGAATGCCATTACCATTTTCAAAACCATAAGGTATTTGCAATAAAGTCAAATAATAGTCATCTTCATTTAACATAGAAAAATTACTATTTTCATCTGTTATCCCTAATATATCACTTCCTATTCTTACTGTTAGTGGTTTTCCAGTATAAAATACATTACAACCACTTCTAAAACTAACGAATGTTTCATAACCATTTAATGTGTTTGTATAATTAACAAATTCGCAAAATCCATCTTTATTTTCAAGTATATTATATAATGCTCCTGTATAACTAAATTCAAATTTGCTTAAGTCACTTGTTACAACTTTACTTGACAATATAGATTCTTCTTCTTCATCTTGATAAATTCCCATATATACAAATTCTGTATCTACCGTTTGATCTTTATAACTTTCCTTTGGATACCCTACATAAAGATCAGTTTCTGTCCATTCACTGTCATCCGTATACATAGTACCTTTTATTCCATCTCTTACAATATAATAATCATTATTTATTTCTGATATAATATTGGTTTCACTATCAACTATTACACAATCTATAGATGGAGCTTTTACCTTTAAATATGGTAAGTTATCACTACTATTGGCATATATTGTATTTCTTACATTATGATCCTGGCTCTTTTGACTAATGCTATATTTTACCCAAATATAATCTTCTGCATTGGATGGTAATCCATCATATGCACTTATTTTAGAAGTGCTAGAAGACATTTGAAAAGTCTTTTTATTTGTATAGGTGGTAAAGGTAACCTCATTGGATTCCAAGCTTTCATTTAAGCCTGTTTTCATAGATACAGTTCTTCCATTTACTACGTTCTGAATATTAATAGCATAAGTAACTTGTATGGTTCCTTCAAAATTTGTATTCTCCTCTATTGCATAATTGTTATAAAAAGTATAGAAATTATTAGTACTATCATATTTATAACTCCAATCATATTCTTTTGTAGAAGATGTATAAGTATCAGCTGCTACCACTTTATCTAATGCATAGCCATAACCACTTTTTCTTCTAACACCTTCCATACCATCCAATGTAATTTGTAACTCACCTGGTTCATATCTTTTTTGAACATCTGTATTTCGATATGTAACCTGCAATGTCACTGTTTTTACCTCTGTATCACTTGTAGCATTCCATGTAATATCTTGCTTTTTTTCACTTCCATTATCTTCATACATATCTAACGAAATTTCAAAGTTATCATCCGATATATCCACTAATGCACTTTTTTGAGACAATGAACTTACTACTATGGTAGACATCGTTGTAATCAAAAATAGCCACAAAAATATTGTAAATATGGATACTTTTCTTTTACGTTTCTTTTTTAT
>CALXBS010000088.1 GCA_944386605.1 uncultured Clostridia bacterium
AATACTTTTATCTGTGCCTACTACATATTCTTCTTGTATTTGTGCATTTTCTAATACTTTATTTTTACTATAATCTAACGCTTCATTAGAAACTTTATTTCCAAATTCATCTACTTCATAAATATAATATAATTTTGTACCATCATAATTATCGATTATAACTTTTGTACTTCCTATTCCATCTATTGTATCTATTTGATAAATTTTATTTGTTATGTTATCTTCCTCATTTTCAAATAATCCTACATAATAAGTTGCATTTCCTGTTTCATTTTTTACAACTTTATTAACTTCTATACTTGCACTAGTACTATTCGTTAAATCTAATGATTTTCCTCCTAATGTACTTCCTATTAAATGTTGATCGCACCATGCTCTATCGCCACAAAAATCAGATATCTCATCATAAAAATAAGCTACTTTTGTTTCAGAATTTACTTTTAAAATGGTCTCCTCTACATTTCCTATATATTCTAAATTTACTTTTACAGAACTATTAGGATAATTTAATATTCCATACAATATATTTTTATCTTTTACATAAATATACTGATATTGTCCTTTCCATATCAATTTTACATCAGTATAAATATTTCCACAACTGCAATAAGAATATGTATTTTCTTTAAAGAAATTAGCATGAATATATTCTGGAATATATTCATTATTTTCTAAATCAAAACTAATTAAATTGCTGCTAATACTATCATTTATAATTTCATTTTCATTTACAATTAACCAATTTGACGCATTTTCATATTCTGATGAAATTGTAAATCCATCTGCTAATTTTTCAGTAAATACTACATAACCTGATTCATCAAAAACATCTTTACTTACACCAAATTCTAATACTGCCTCTTTGTTCTCTTTTCCCATCCAATTAATATTACTATATATTTGAGATAAATTTTGGTATTTTTCTTGTGCTATGATTTTAAATTGATATACTTCACTTCCCTCATCATATTTTACTGTTTTAAAGTATTTATCATCTTTAAATTCTAAAAGAGTATCTCCTTCATACACACTCCATAGTATATCACTTTCTAATTCACTCGTTTCCAATGCGAATTCAAAGGTATAATCAAAATCAGGTATAATTGCTATATCATAAATTACGTTAGTGTCATTTCCTCTATATGAATAAGTTTCATAATAAAAATTCTCTCCTTGTTTTACATATAATCTTGGAATGAAATCATTTATTTCAGAAATATCTATACTTACTTCCGCATACGAAAAGTCTACTCCTATTTTAAAGTCATAAGATTCTTTACCTTCTATTATTTCTTGCACCATAAGAAAAACATATTCATCTTCGTCTATATAACTTCCTAACAAGTTATCTTTTCCCATTATATAATAAGAATCTGTTATATCGAAATCTATATAATCTACTTCTGCGTCATTAAAACTTACTTCATAACTTACTATATATCCTTCTACATCAATACACCTTGCAGTATACTTTGCATAATCTATATGATCTTTTGTAAGTCCCATTGTTGTTAAAAAGCCATATGCTACTTCCTCCATTGCTTCCTCTGGAATACCTTCCATATTAGCTATCTCAGTAAAATCCATTTTCATATTTATCGTAGTATCAAATTGCATTTTTTGTATTTTAAATTCATAAATATCTTGATCTTCCGTAATTTCTCTTATGTAATACTCATCCCACTCATCATAAACTGCAACTTCTAATGGATTACCGTTTTCTAATATTTCATATGCAACATAAGGATTTGTTTCTATATAAAATTCCATATAATTTACTGCTGAAAGATCTAAATCAATTTCATAAATAGCAATATTTCCTTCTCGTCCAACATATCGTTTGGTATATCCCTGTCCATTATATACATGATTCTTTGTAAGGCTTAGTATATCTATAAAACTTTCTAAGGCCTCATCTGCATATTCTTCAGGTATTGTACCATCATTTAAAAAATCTGAGAAATCCAGTTTTAATGTAATAGTTCTTTCGCCTTCTAGTCTATTTCCTTGAAAAACAGATCCAATCATAATTGTTCCCATAACTACAACCAACAATATCCATAAAAAAATGGTAATAATGGATGTATTTCTTTTTCTAGACTTTGCTTCTAAACTTGCCATATTCGTCTCCTTTCATTATATTTTTCTCTTTTTTAAGGAATTTATTCTTTAAATTTACATTAATTTTTTTCATTTTCAAAACTATGTTGTGTATGCGTGTGTATGTATAATGCAAACATGTTTCAAAACGTTTTAATTAACATAATTTTAAACATCCTTTCATAATATTTCTATTACAACCGCATATTACCATTCTTAATTTTTTTTCGCAATGTATTTTCAAGCAAAAAATCATGGACTATCTTTTTTATAATCCATGACTTTTTTTATTATTTACTATTTACTTTTATTCTTGTTCTTTTTTCTTATTACAATTAATACCACTATAATTCCTATTACTAGAACACTGCTAATTCCTATTCCTACATATTTCCATACTTCTATATCCGATGTTTCTATGGTATCTATCTTCTTAAATTTTGCTATTATCGTTACATCCTTTTCCACCTTGTAATTACTTGGATTAATTTGTATCTCTTCTCCATTTTCTACAAT
>CALXBS010000089.1 GCA_944386605.1 uncultured Clostridia bacterium
AATTAAATTATCAAATAAAATTCCTTTTTTGATATATGCTACCCCTACACCTTTAGGGCCATAAAACTTATGAGCTGACATAGATAAGGCATCTACATTTAAGGATCTAACATCTATGTTTAAATTTCCAACGGCTTGCACTGCGTCTGTATGAAAAAAGACTTGATGTGCTTTGGCAATTCTTCCAATTTCTTGAATTGGCTCTATCGTACCAATTTCATTATTTACATACATAATCGATATTAAAATGGTATCCTCTCGAATACTTTCTTCTAGCTGTCTTAAAGAAATTCTTCCATTTTTATCCACTGGTAAATACGTTACTTCAAAACCTTCCTTTTCTAAAAAGTGACACGAGTTTAATACTGCCATATGTTCAATTGAACTTGTAATAATATGTTTTCCTTTATTTTGATATTTCCTTGCAATTCCCTTAATAATCATATTATCTGCTTCACTTCCACCAGAAGTAAAATATAGCTCCTCCGGATCCACATGTAAAATAGAAGCAACTCTTTTCCTAGAAAAATCTAAAGCTTCCTTCGAACAAATTCCAATAGAATAATTAGAAGAAGCATTTCCATAGCATTCTTTTAAATAAGGTAACATTTTTTGTACTACCAAAGGATGAATTTTGGTAGTAGCGCTATTGTCAAGATAAATTAAATGATTCATAGCCTCTCCTTCTTTCTATTTTATACTATGTTTTTTATTTTCTTTTGTTACAAAAACAAGAGGCTACTCTAAAAAGCAACTTGGTTCTATAATAAATATTAAAGTATAAAACAACAAATTGTACTTCAACATTTATTATAGAACCAAAAAATATTATTATTAAACACCTTTCTTCTTTGACTTTCATTATTTTTTTATATTGAAATCCTCAGTATAGTAATTATCACTCTCATTACTCCCCAAAATTATGCGAATTGCCCATCAATATTATTAATAGCATACATTCTTTATTTTTCATACACCACAACTCCTGTTTCTTTTATTTCTTTGGCAATAAAGGAATCTTCTATTATTTCATATTTCTCAAACCCATCAACACGTTTTTTTAATTTTTCTTCTATTTGACATATGAGTTTTAATAGTGCAAAACCCTTTAACTCTGAATTTGTATCTATTATTAAATCTACATCACTTTCTTTTGTGGCTTCATGTTTTGCATATGAACCAAATAATATCACCTGATAGACAGGTTTATTTTTTAAAAATTCTTTCAATATATTTTTTATTTCATCAATTGTATATATTTTTTCAGTCATAATATCACTCTCTTTATGCTATTAATATAACATAAATTCTGCTATTTATCAATTTCTATATCTTCAGACAAAAGAATGAATTTTTTCCTATTTTAAAAGTATATTGTGTGTAATTTAATCATGTAAAAGATCATAGACTATTGTTTCATCTATGATCTTTCCTTATCTAATGATTACTTTTTCATATTTTTCTTTTGTCTATTTCTTATAATAAACACTCCACTAATTCCAACAATTGCAACAACTAAAACAACTACATATACCCAAACTGGTATATCGGACGTATCTACTGGTGGCACATAAATGCAAGTATTTACAACTGTATTTCCTTCAATATGTTTTTCGTAATTACGATCGGTTTCTTTTTCATCTACGCTATACTCTATTTCATTACCCAAACTATCATATTTTGGTAATTTAAACGAATAACTCCATGAATCAGTTTCAGTTACTTTTTGTTCTGCTACTACTTCATCATCAACCAAAACTTGCAACACAACACTATTTGGTCGTTTACCATATTCATTATTGTTATCTTCCCATTTTTTTACTGCTTTTACCAATACTTGTTCATTTGGTACTACAAATTTGTTCACAACTTTTTGATTGAACATATCTGTATTTTCAACGATTTCTTTTTCATAGAATATACTATCTATTCTTTCAGATAAAGTATAATTTATTTCATTTCCTAAACTATCATATTTTGCTAGATCAAATGAATAGCTCCAATTTGTTTTTTCATTTACTTCTGCTTCTGCTACGACTGTTTCTCCATTTTTGATTTGTAATATCACACTTTCTGGTCTTTTTCCTGCTAAATTATCATTATCATTCCACTCTTTGGTTCCTACTATTGTAATTCTATCTTCTGGTACCACAAACTTATTGGTAGTCACATTTCCTACTATATTTTTAATGTAAAATTCACTTTCAAATGTTTCATCTACTGTGTAGTTTATTTCGTTACCTAAGTTGTCATACTTTGGTAATTCAAAGATATGTTCCCAATTATCACTTTCACTTACTTCATATTCTGCTACAACCAAATCACCATTTTTTACTTGTAACATTATACTAGTTGGACGTTTTCCTGCCTCGTTATTATTATCATCCCAACTTTTTTGTACTTTGATTTGTACTTTTTCATCTGGTACTACAAATTTGTTAATTACTACATTTTCTTCTACTCCTACTTTTTGATAAAATTTATTCCCTATTTCTCTTTCATCTATACTATACTCTACTTCATTTCCATATTCATCATATTTTGGTACTGTAAACTCATATCTCCATAAATTATTTTCATTTACTTCTGC
>CALXBS010000090.1 GCA_944386605.1 uncultured Clostridia bacterium
ATAAACGTAACATCTTTGGTAACTACATATTCACTTGGCTTTACTTCTACTTCTTCTCCATTTTCGACAATTACCCATTTATCAAATTCATATCCCTCATCTGATACTGGTGTTGGTACTTTTTCCGGCGTTTCTCTATTCTTTACATATTCTTCTGTTTCTCCTTCTAGTTTTCCTCCTTCTTCTGTTTCATAGGTTACTTTATATTCTTTTTCTTCTCCTATGGTTACTTTTGCTTGATAAATATCCGTTACAGACAACATATTATCTATATAGTCATCTTCTCCTGTTCCTTCACTTTCTTCTATAGTTGCTATATCTTTATTTTTATAACTATTTACAATCCCTGATTTTACAGAAGACACTATTGTCTTATCAGATGTAATTTCTGCATTTCTTATATCATAATTATTTGAAAAAACTACAGGATAAGATACATTATTAAGCCTATTTCCATTTTCATCTACTTCATATATAGTATAATTTTTATTTTTATCGTAATTTTCTAGATCTATTTGTACACTTCCATTTCCATTTATCACTTCTAATTTTTCTACTTTAGTAAGTGTATTATCTTCAAATAATCCTATATGATATACACCATCTGCTCCTACTTTATTAACAACAACATTTCTTTCTTCTAAATGTATAAATCCTAAATTTGTCAACTTTAACTCAGCTTTATTTACAAACGGTGCTAAATTTATATCCATCGCATAAAGAACTGCTTTTAAATCACTACTTTTCTGAGAAGTCAATATCGTTTTTTGAGAATTTATGGTTTCATAATCTTTATAATATACATATATTGGATTTCCCTGAGAAAAGAAGTCTGGAATGTTATATTTCCAATAAATAGTATTTGTATCTTCTACATAAATGTACCTCAAACTCGTATTTTCTTTAAATATAGTAATTATATCTATTGGTATACCCTTAACATCTACATCATCTGAAATATGATTTACAATTTTCCATTTCATATCATTCTCATATTCTGGTGAAAGTACAAAATTTTCATTTAGTTGATAAGTATATAATGCTTCCATTCCTATCCAAAATGATATAGCTTGATAGTACGCTCCTGTATTTTCTAAGATAATTTCTGCTTTTCCTGTATTTGGATCAACCCATCTTATTTTCTCCATTGCATAGGTATCATAATTATCTTTATCAAATCCTTGATCTGGCAAACACCTTATAGTGATATAAAATTCATTAACTTCATTAGGCTTTATTAATCCATTTAAATCTAAATATCGAGCATAAGCAATTTGCTCTCCATTCTTTTCTAAATAATACATTTGATCATAAGAATTAGGTATAATCGAAGCTGAACATTCTAAAAAGCGAATATCTTCTGAAATAATAGGAAATGTTACCAAAACCTGATAATCTCTGTTTAAATCTATATATTCAGTAGAGTCTCTTGACGTTATTTCACTTGATCCAAAATCTTCTGTGCGCCAATAAAAATAAAATCTTCTTTGTTCAAGGAATGCTGGTGAAAAATTTAATAATATATCTTCTAATTCTTCATCTGGTATTCCTTCTACTTTTATATTTATGATTGTTCCTTTCTTTAAACTAAAGTTGTATATATTACTATCTGTTAAATCTTTAACATTAAGTCCTCCCTCAAAGGATTTTAATGAATCAGATGAATCAGTATATTCATATCCGCAGATTACTTCCTATCATAATTGACTTGGCTTGGCTAGTTCTAATTCCTATATATCTTTCTTGCCCATTTTCGTATCCTACATTTATTAAAGGGGAAACATAAGCAAAATCTGGTGGTAATTCTTCAATATTTGTAATATTGTTAAATTCTAAGTTAGTTGTAATCATTTGAGCACTTAACACATTTACTTCTAACTTTTCTCCTCTTACTTTAAATATATATTCTGATTGTAAATCTTCTACTTTTATTTCTTTATAAGAACTTAAAAACATATCTCGTATTTTATTTTCGAGTAATTTTCCATCTTCATAGAAATCAAAATACGACATGTATAACTCTATATCTTTTGTTGGTACAGTTTCTAATTCATAGGTATACACTTTATTTTCTTTTTGTATGAAATTGATGGGAATACTTTCGTTTGAATTAGTTCTACTTAATATAAATTGTTTGCTTTCAATCATAGAAGAATAAGCACTTAAAATTTCTTCATCAATTTCACTCATATCCAATTTTATTGTTACTTTATCTACTGGATTTTCTACTGCATTTTGTCTTCGTATACTTCCAATGGTAATCACAGACATTGTTACAATTAATAATAACCATAAAAATACCGTAATAATAGATATTTTTCGCTTTTTATTATTCTTCTTTTTCTCCTCGACCATATATCTTTCTCCTTCCGTTTATCTTTAGTTTTTGCATTTTTATGTTATTTATTCTTTTTTTGCACAATTAGACTACAACATAGTTTTGAGAATGTTTTTAAAACTATGTTGTGTGTGTGTGTGTGTGTGTGTGTGTAGTCCAATCATACTTTCAAAGTTTTTTGTTAACATAAACTTTTATCTTTT